>JBBQUX010000125.1:0-8932 GCA_038212135.1 Bacteroidales bacterium
GAATAATGAAGTAAAAATAAGAAGAATGGAATTGAATAAATCACAATGATGATAGTAGTGCTAATTCAATAGCATCAATACTTCGAAATTCATTATTCCTTGTTCGATATTCGATATTTAAAAACCACTTTAAATATTGTGCCAAAAAATACATCAACTCAAGAGTTCAGATACTAAAATGGTATATCTATAAGTAATTTATCCGAAAAAATTATCCTTCTTTGATAATATTATAAACCGAATCCCTTTCAGCAGGCACTCGTCCCGCTTTTACGATCAATTGCCTGATTTCATCGCCGCTAAGCGAAGGATTTTCGCCGGCACCGGCTAAAGAATAAATTTTAGTTGAATCGTTTATTGTACCATCGAGATCATCGACACCAAAAGCGAGCGACAAAGCAGCCATTTCTTTGCCAATCATGGGCCAGTATGCTTTAAGGTGTGCAATATTATCGAGATAAATCCTCGAAACCGCGTAATTCCGAAGATCTTCTATCAGGGAAACCTCTTCGACATACGACATTTCGTTGTTCTTATTTTTAAATTTCAAAGGAATATAAGCGTTGAATCCTCCTGTCCGGTCCTGCAACTGCCGGAGCAATTCCATATGATGTATACGGTGTTCGAAACTCTCGATGTGTCCGTAAAGAATGGTTGCATTGGTTGGTATTCCCAGTTTATGGGCAGTTTCGTGTATTTCTATCCAGGCATCGGTTGTTGATTTTTTTCCGCAAATCTTTTCTCTGATTTCATCATCAAAAATTTCGGCACCTCCGCCGGGTAATGAATTAAGCCCCGCATCTTTCAATAATTGAAGTCCATCAGCAAAACTTAGCCCTGATCGCTGAGCCATATATTCAATCTCAATTGCCGTGTATGCTTTTATATGAAGCAAAGGCCTTGCTTCATGCACCCGCTTAACAAGATCGGCATAATAGTAAATATCCCGACCAGGATGAACTGCGCCTACAATATGCACTTCGGTAATATCATCACCCAGGCTGACAACTGTTTTTACCATTTCGTCAACTGTTAACTCCCACGACTCCTTACTCTGGTGGTGCGAATATGAGCAGAATTTGCAATCGTAAACACAGATGTTTGTGGGTTCGATATGCACATTGCGGTTGTAAAAAACATATTCGCCAACAATGCGCTTCCGCACCTGGTCAGCCAGTAATGCCAGCAACGAGGTATCTGCCTCACGGTAGAGCAAAATACCTTCTTCGGGTGTGATGCGTTTTGCATCAAGAACTTTTAATGAAATTTCTTTTATATGGCTGCTTATAGCCGATTCCTTAACTATCTCTGAAATCATCATTTGATTTTTAGTTAAAATCCAGGCACTTTTTCTCGAAAACCGGTTAGTGTTTAATGAACCACAAAAACCTTATGCGTTTGAACTTGTTCACCGCGTATAACTCTGACAATGAAAATATTACCATAATCAGGAAGTGTTATTGTATAGCTTACTGCTGATAGGCCGGCATATTCATATTTTTGTGCAATTTTGCCCTGGGCATCGTACACCTCAATTATTAAATCATTTTCATTGTTTATATCTGCCAGGATAGTTACCACCCCTGTTGACGGGTTTGGCGACATAACCGACCTTACATCAATAAATCCTTCTTTAACAATCGAATCCGAATTATAGGCATTACTAACCACAAGTTTCACATTCATTTTTCCAAAACTTTCGAATCGGATACCTGAAGGATTCTGTTCCGTGGACTCCGAAGGATTTCCTTTCTGGAAACGCCATACCCATTTATCCGGTTTCCCGGCCGAAAGGTCCTGGAAATTAACAGTTCCACCAACCGGAATTACATATGTATCCGCCGAAAAGTCAGCTACAGCAAGTTTATCATTAAAGGAGCCAGGCATTTTAAGCAAGCCTGAACTTTCAGGATCGAGCCATGGCTTAAGTTGCTGACTGGCGAATGTTCCGTTCGATGTCCATGAATAGGATAATTTCCCGTAATAATCCTGCGCATCCGGATTCTGGCACGAACTATATCCTCCGGTTTCAGTTCCAACTACAAGCCCTTCATCATCAAACAATGCTGAACCTGATGATCCACCTTCGGTAACACCATGCCCGTTAGTTGTTGCCGCCCAATATACTTTCCAATGCGTATTGAGAGTCGATCCCCAGGTATCAGATACCAGAGGAGAGGTATATGTTGATATTTTTTTAATATCCCCTCCCGGATGATGAATACAAACCCCTGAAGAAGAACCACCCGGCCCGGCATCCCATCCACAATAAAATGGCTGGTAGGCAGGTGGAATATCCTGCAGGAAACGAAGCAGTAAGAAGTCGGACCCGACATCCGAAGAGTTATCGGCAATCGCAAGTTTCTCGGCACCAACAATGGTATATTCTTCTGAACCAGTATTACTGCATCCTTCAGATTCATAATTGAAATAAAAAACCCATTTCGAATAATCTTCGGGTGATGCTGTAACCCCTCCTCCAACGCTGCAATGAGCAGCAGAAAGCAACAAACCACTAAAATCCTGAGCTGTATTATTCATGATGTTCCCGGTACACCAAAAATGTGAAACTATATTAGGATCTACTGTTGTGTTAGTTACTCTGGAAAATATTTTAACAACACCCCTCTTCTGGTTCTGCCAGTTCTGTCCTTCTTCACAATTTACATTTACCTCGCAACTTCCGGAAGATGCAGATTTGATTTGCTGATTTTCAGCAGATTCAAAGCCCCGGTACACATAAACAATTCCAGATATTTCAATTTCTGCGTATTCCCTGCAAGCGGAAGGTTCATAATATTCAAGAACAATTTCATCACCTGCTATAGGGCGTGTTGTAAAATGGCGGCTATCAGGAATTTCGGATGAAGCGATTGCCCCGATTACAGAAGTATGATAAGGTGAATACACAAAAATATCAGAGCCTTTGGGCAAACGCATAGTACTATAATTCAAACCTATACCCTGTGCATCTTTACATTTAAGCATTACCCGGCACAAACGCCCCCCGTCAGGGAGATTGTCCCATTGCCCTGCATCGGCTAACGAAATAAAAACAGGAACGTCAATACCCACACGGTACGATTTTTCAAGTTTTGCGTCCTGGTTATCCTCTTCGCGGATCGAAATCATGTCAGGTGACGGCACTTCAATAACCTTTAGAAGAGTTTTTTGTACATCGTTTAGCAAGAAACTGCGTGGAACTCCTCCCCTGTCTATCTGGCTATAAGAAGACAGAGAAGGAAATAACATGAAGAAAATAAGAATGAAGGGAATGACTGACTTCAAATGGACACTTTTAAAATTTTAACAAAAGTACTAAATACTCTTTTCTGATTCAGCAGTATTACTCACAGAGTGTAATTATTTAATGCGTTAAGCAATAGTCCGTTATTTTTTTTGCCTCACGCAAAGACGCAATGACGCAAAGAACTGATTTTCAATTATTTGGATCTAAATAAACTATTTTCATACCTATTTGATTTTCAGTCAAATGAAAATTTTTTAACGAAGTATTGTACAAGAAAACGAGTCTAAAATGAGTTTTGCCCATGTGAACCCCTTTGCTTCGGCTTGGTTCGGCTATGCTCACCAACCATCGCTCAGCATCCTTGGGGAAAGTCGCCGCGCACAGAAGATTGAGTTTTGCCTGCCAGACCTGAAGTTAAAGAAAAGAGCATTTTTACGTAAAAGGATGAGTTTTCTTAGTAACAAAATTTAATGGACTACTCCTTCAAACCAGTCCGAAAAGAAGATTTCGTCTGGTATTTTTTTAATGATACTGGCATCTTTTGCATATTCAAACATTTTGCTAACCGCACTTCTGCCAACAGCACCAAGATCAGTCGAAAATTCATTCACATAAAGCCCGATATGCTGTCGCATCACATCTTCATCCATTTCCTGTGCGTTGCACCTTATAAAATCATTAAGCTCACCTTTTTGTAAACTGGCATATTCAACACTTCGGCGCAAGCTACGATTAATTTTTGCAATTACTTTGTTTCCAAGTCTTTTGTGAGCTACAATACCCCCTAACGGCACAGGAGCACCGGTGAGTTGTTCCCAGTATTCACCCAGGTCAATCAACTTATGCAGTCCTTTCGAATGATAGGTAAAGCGGCTTTCGTGAATGATTACACCTGCATCAACCCTGCCCGAGAGAATTTCACTTTCGATATCCGAAAAGAGCATTTCCTTCTTATTGACCCGTTCTTTCATTGCCAGCGAAAACAGCAGATTTGCAGTAGTGTAGATTCCTGGAATAGCAATCGTTTTGCCTTCAAGTTCATGAAAATCATGCAGGTTTTTACTTATAACCAATGGCCCTGCACCAAAACCGAGTGCTGCGCCCGAATCAAGCAGTAAATACCGGCCTGCCAAAAAAAGGAAAGCATGAAAGCTAAGCTTGGTGATATCGGGTTTCTCTTTAAAAGCTTCTCCGTTCAAATACTCAACATCCGCCATAAAATAATCGAATTCCAGACCTTCGGTATCCACTTTGTGATGAACAAGGGCATCGAAAATGTAAGTATCATTAGGACAGGGGGAAAAGCCGAGGGTTAGTTTCATGGTGGTATAAGTGGTTGGGGGGTGAGTGGTTGAGGGAAGAGGGGGTTTAGGGTCTTAACAATAATATTAGTGTTTTTTTTGGCAGAATATTTATACTGAGTTTTCAAATATCGAATATCGAACAAGGAATAATGAATTTCGAAGTTATGAAGCTATAAAATTAGTGCCACTATCATTAGTATTATTTATTCATTTCCATTTAGGTTTTTTTACTTCATTATTCGATATTTCTTATTCGATATTCGTTATTCAAATCTTTTTTTTGTTCTGGCTTGTCCAGGTTAGGGGTTAGGGGTTTCCAGGGTACTTAACGGAGGTTGTTGAAGGCGGGTAAGCGAGCCTAACCCTGCCGAACCACCGAAGCAAGCCCTCCGAAACAAGCCGCGGTGTATTGTTTCAATGTTCGGGGCTGAGCATTTTCCGACTCAGTGCTTTGTTAATTGCTAACGCTCCGAGGGTATAAATAGTGACGATTTGCATGGTTGTCAGCTGTCAACCAATCCGCCTCAGGCGGGCGGGTTACGAGCTTTAAATTATGTACTTCACCCGCCATTTTTTATTGCCATTATTACCAGATGTTTTTCTTTTTTCTAAGTCGATTTAAGTGTAATTCAATGTTATTTAACTATTATGTTTTTATTAAAAATGCCATAATCAGTTTGAATTTTGATTAAGTAAACACCAGTTGGTAGTTTTTTAAAATCAAGAGAGATTTCATAAATACCGCTCCTCTCATTTCCTGCAAATAGAGTGTTTATTCTATTTCCATTGATTGAATACAAAGAAATCTCAATATAAGTTTGTTTAGGCAGGTTGTATTTAAGATTACATTTTTGTTGTATAGGGTTAGGGTAAACTTGAATCTCGATTTCAGGAGTTGGAGGATAATCAAGAATCCCTGTTGGAGATGTTTTAAATTTCAACAATTCACCCTCAAAACCCAGGATATAAGCAGTATTCCTATCAGTCATTTTTATTTGTATTCCCATTTCAGTGTTTGCGAATTGTCTTGTCCAGGTATTTCCACCATTGGTTGTATAAAAAATTTCTCCTTCTTGTTTTAACACATAACCAGTGTCGGAATTGAGGAAGGAGATTGATTTAACAGGATACCATGTTTCAAGTGGAATTTCGAGCCAACTGTCTCCACCGTCAACTGTTTTAAATATAGAACTGTCGGCACACCCAGCATATCCAACATTGCTGTTCACGAAATAATATCCATGCAGAGGTTTATTTGTATTGAATTCCTTTTTTTGCCATGTGTTTCCGCCATCATTGGTAACGATTAAATTAGAACCACCATTGATATAGCCATAAATATTATCAACAAATTGAATGTTGTACAATTCAATGCCAAACCCGGTAAGAATTACTGACCAAGTGTAACCTCCATTATAAGTTTTTAATATGGAACCATCAACTGCCGAAAGGGCAAAACCTGAATCCGCGGAAGCAAAACAAATATCATTCATCTCAATTCCTGTTTCAATTAAGGTCCAGTTATACCCGTTATCTGTTGATTTGGTTATCTTTCCGAACATGCCAGATGCAATAATCACATCTTTTTGGGGTATTTCGATGTGATAAAGACTCCAAAAATTATCTGCCCCTGTATAACAGCTTCTGAACGTTTGACCTCCATCTTCTGTAATATAAATTATACTCGAATCACCAGCAAGATAACCGTTCAAGGAGTTAACAAAATTCATATCATAGAAACTGGAAGAGATACTTTTACTTTTTATAGTCCAGTTATTGAAATCATTAGTTTCTGAAATTTGGCCACGGTATCCCACTCCATATCCATGCTGGCTATTATGAAAAAAAATTGAATTCATAGAAGCATAATCATCAGAGATAGTATCTAAAGTCCATGAAAGACCATAGTCAGTAGTTTTTACGATACTTGCATCGGGCGAACTACCAAAACCAGTACTATCATTTATAAAAAAAAACGAACTCATTGCACAATTGCTAAATAAATTAATCCAATTTACGCCCCCATTGTAAGTGCAAAAAAGTCCTTCACCAGTTGCAATAAAACCAGTATCCGTATTTAAAAAATAAACATCGTTAGTATATAACGACAAGCCAAAATTAACATTCTCCCAAGTCGAACCCGAATCAAATGTGCGGGACAAATCGCCGCCTACCCCCACAACATAAGCAACGTTATTGTTGATAATACTGATTGCTTCAAGCCCGTATGACTCCGGAAAGTTGATTTTCGACCAAGTATTACCGATGTCATAAGATTTCAGAATCGTCCCATTCCAACCAACAATATATCCGGTACCATCTTCAGTAAATGTTATTTTCCTCAGTGGAACGTCTGTTCCAGACGGAATTGTTACCCATGTATTACCGGCATCATCAGTTTTTAAAATTGTTCCATTCCATCCAACAGAAAATCCTGTATTCTCGTCTATGAAATAAATACATTTAAGACTTTGTTTTGTGCCACTATTTAGGCAAAACCATGATTCCCCATCATCATTTGTTTTGATAATTGTTCCATTTTCACCAACGGAATATCCAGTTGAAGCATTTGTAAGAAAAACCGAATAAAGGTCGTTGCCTTGTGGTTTGGGATTCATCCATTTCCACTCCTGAGCATAATTTATTGTTGGATTTATTAATAAAAATAGACTCATAAAGAAAATTGCATAAATATTTATATTTTTCATGGTTCTGTATATTTTTGTCATTAAAGAACAAATACTTGCAAAAGCTATCTGTTTTTCTATGACGTCTGGTTTGTAAAACAATTTATTTAACCTACATGCAATCTATCCTTTGTGACTTTTATCTGCTTTGTTAGTTTTCTCAAAATGGCTGGTGCTAACTATTTACAATTTTCAATTAATTTTCAGCTCAGTCACTGCCCTATTCATTCAACAGCTCAATCAGAAAAAGATTCAGGTTTTGAACAGCCAAAGGGATATTCCATTTTGCAACGTTTCGGTCTTCAATGTAATTTGAGACGCTTCGCACCTGTATATGTCTTATTTTATGCAATTTACACGAGAACATAAAAGCCGCTCCCTCCATGGTTTCAACATCTGCATGATTACGCTGCAAAAATGCTTTAATGTTATGCGAATTTCCATGCACAGTATTCACAGTTACTCCACTCGATACAGGTAATTCCTCGATGAGTTCACTTTCGAAAACCGAGTCATTCACAAGTTTTCCTCCACTGAACGGAAATTCATCCTGATCGAGAAGGTTCAGATCAATCAATGAAAGGAATCGTTCGCCCGCTTCAGCGCCTGTTTCGGGCAGGCAATCGGTGACAATATTCAAAACTTCGCCGATTGGGATTTCTGTGTTGAAGCTGCCGCATATTCCGGCATTGATTACAGCATCATACCTGTAAAGACCAAGAACCATACTGGTATATACTGCCGTCGGAACCATCCCCACACCAGTAATCAGCACATCAACCTGGAACCGCCCATAACTATACCGGGTAATATGATTTTGCATCTCCTGCCCTTCGCCGAGTTCTGACAGCAAAGGTTTTATTTCGAGCGAAGTGGCTGAAACAATCAGGAGATTTCGGGTTGCGGTTGATTTTTTCATATACAATATAGCAGGAATATAGTGATTTGGGGTTAGGGGTTGGGGGTTAGGGGTTAGGGGTTAGGGTTAGGGATATTTCGCGTTTCGGGTTTCGTGTCAATTCATGTATCAGGCAAGCGGCAACCTACACCGGGCATTTTGAACTTTGCACTTTGCCACCTCACTTCCGGGAACTCCCCAGCCACTTTTACTTTTTCAGCCCAAGCAGTTGAACGCACTTTTTGAAAATATCCGTATTTTGCTGAACTCCGGTAAACACCTCTGAACCAGGCCCATAAGCAAATACAGGAACCATAGTACCGGTGTGTTCTTTGCTCAAAAAGACACCTTGTACTTCGCCACTTACAATGCTTCCACCGGTTAAACCAAACCCGCCGGTTTCATGATCAGCGGTAACTATTACAAGTGTTTCGCCATTTTTAGCTGCAAACTGAAGTGCTTTTCCAACGGCATTATCAAAATCAACCATTTCGGAAACAACATAATTCGCGTCATTATCATGGCCTCCCCAATCGATTTGCGATCCTTCGATCATAATAAAAAATCCTTTTTTGTTTCTTTTCAGCATTTTAATTGCCAAATCGGTTGATTCGGGGAGCATGTTTCCACGTCCTTTTATCATGCTTGGCAAATGCTCATCAGCCAGTAAGGCAGCAAGACGCTGGGTTGAAGGCACATCAACATCTTTTAAATTGCGAGCTATAAAGTAACCACGGGCAGTCAAACTGTCAATAAGGTTGAGACTATCGGCACGACGGGCAAAATTATTATA
>JBBQUX010000126.1:0-8806 GCA_038212135.1 Bacteroidales bacterium
CTTGAAAAAGAAGGAGTTTCAGAAGATGATATTAAAGTACTTGAAAAAGAAATTCAACATCTTACTGATAGCTTTATTGTGCAGGTGGATAAAATCCTCGAACACAAGGAAAAAGATATAATGACAGTATAAAACTCAGATTGGCTATAGAAAAGAGCGGCTTTACAGCCGCTCTTTTGGTTATTACTCTTTGTACTGTGGTCAGCACTCAATAGCGAAAAAACTATTCTTTGATAATTTTATATGAAGATATACTCCCGGAACTACTAACGTCAGAAACTAAATAAAGGCCTGTGGTTAAATCGGATACATTCACGGTATTCTCTCTGAAAGTGAGTTCCTTTGTCTTTAATAGCCTTCCCGAAATATCGTAAATTGAGCATTTCCAGCCTGTATTATTATTTTTTTCAGGAATCCGGATCTTCAATTCATCACTTACCGGGTTGGAATAACTTAACCCTGATTTATTATCGGATTCAGAGATGCTGTTTGGTTTTAAAACGTACGCATAATCATATAAAGTTAAATATGCTGTTGAAATATCGCCTGTAGCTGAACAGCGGATCCATCCATAAATGGTATCTGTCAGGCAGATTCGAAAACCAACATAGCCTTCACCAGTAAAACACTTTGTATTTCCGGTATTGGAATAATTGTTGAAAATGGCCTGACCCGAAACCCAGATCTGTGTTGTATCAATGGTATCTCCGATAGTATGCTTCCGTAAACAGTAATTATTCGTATCAACAGATAGCTGTGTGGTGGCTTTAGGTACAATATCTGTCTGAGTACCCCACAGTCCCGGATGCGAATAATAATAGTAAAATGCCTGTAACAGAATATCGTTTGTTCCATCCTGGTTAATATCCAGATTCGCAGAAGGTGAGGTGTTGATTGAGTTGCATGACAAAACTATATCGGGCAAATCGATGTAAACAATATTCTCACCGGCAGTTTGGCCTGTTATAGCTGGCTGACTTGCCAATATCGGAAATCCGAAAAGCAAAGGAAACAAAAAAATAATAAGAAGAACTTTCATGGCGGCAGGTATTAAAATATATAACCTGAACTATTAAGCAGTACAAATATAGTGTAAATCGATGCGTAAGGCAAGAGAATTTTTTCGCAGAATCGACATTGCCATGATCTTAAAAGATCTAAATACAATGTATTTATGGGAAATTCGCAAAGATTTAGAAATAGTAAAAGGGTAAAATCCCCCAACTGAGGCCAGATTCCTTTCAGTTTGCACTTGGTTTCGCAGAAAAAATAGAAACCTTAAATCCCAGGTTATTAATCTATCGGAAGTGGTTTACCATGTATGAGTAAAATTGGATCAGCAGAATATTGCTACATCTTCAAGCGGCTTACGCATAATAACAGTCCTCCGTGTATAATTATCCCGTGGATATCCCAGCGGAGTGATTCCGAAAACTTTAACCGATTCCTTTAATCCCATGGCTTTTCGAAGAATGTCAGGGTTAAAATTGGTAACCCAGCATGAACCAACTCCTTCGTTGGTTGCCGCCAGAACCATCTGGTGCATGGCTATGGCCAGATCAGTCTGCAGCGAATTATACCCGTCAGCACGTTCCCAGGCATGATCAGTATCGCCGGTCACAACCAGTATATGTGGTGCATCAGCGATCCATGATCTTGAGTAACAGGGTTTTACTTTTTCGAGCATTTCGGGTGACGAAATCACCCAGAATTCCCAGGGTTGATAATTGGACGCCGAAGGTGCAATACGGCCTGCTTCGAGAATCCTTTTCAGTTTATCAATATCAACCGGTTTTTCGGGATTGTAGTTGCGAACACTTTCGCGTTTTAATAAAACTTCATTAAAATCCATAGTACAACTGTTTTTATCAAAAATACAAATTTTTCGATATGAGTGGGAAATGGTGATAGATTTTTTTTATGGTTTTAAAGGCTGGAAGACAGGAGTCAGAAGACCGAAGTAAGAAAACGGAAACCAGAAGCAAAAGTATAGAGTAAGGAGCAGGTATTCTTTAGAAACAGGCTTACGTCTTCCGACTCCTGACTTCCGGCATATCTATTTCTTTGGCTTAGGCCCCATAATAAACTCCAGTATTCCGCCATTTACAATATCTTCATGGCTGATAATGAACTTATTGTATGGCAGTCCATTAAGCCTGATTTGCTGAATATAAATATTCTTCTCACTCAGGTTTTGGGAAGTTATCGTAAATTGTTTCCCGTTTTCGAGAATTAGAGTTGCTTTATCAACAGATGGTGAACCAATTACATATTCGTTGCTTCCCGGACAAACCGGGTAAAATCCCAGCGAACTGAAAATATACCAGGCCGACATCTGACCGCAATCATCGTTGCCACAAAGCCCATCGGTAGTATTGCGATATAAAGTATTCACAATCTGGTGGATGCGTTCCTGTGTTTTCCATGGCGCACCGGCAAAGGAATATAAGTAAGGTACATGATGGCTGGGTTCATTTCCATGTACATAATTGCCTATAATACCGGCGGCACTGATATCTTCCGATTCGCCAAAATGTTTTTCGTCGAGTTTTACGTTAAAAAGGGAATCGAGGTGCGAAATAAATTTCTTGTTCCCGCCATGCAGGCTTATAAGTTTCATCGGATCGTGGGGCACGTAGAGAGAATAATTCCAGGCATTGCCTTCAATAAAGCCCTGCTTCGCGGTGCTCCAAGGATCAAACGGAGTCTGGAAAGTTCCATCACTTCGTTTAGCACGCATAAAACCTGTGCCGGAGTCAAAAATAAGGTTAAATGCCTCAGATCTTTTAGCATATTTTGCAGCAATTTCCTGCTTTCCCATTTTGTCAGCCATCCGGCTGATGCAATAATCATCGTAAGCATATTCCAGGGTTTTTGATGCCGCATTTGATGATTTATCAGCCGGAACGAAACCGAATTTCATGTAATCGCCAATCCCGTCGTAAGGTTCATAGGTTGAACTGGCAATGCATGCATCAAGGGCTTTCTGTGAGTCAAAACCTGTTATTCCTTTCATAAAAGCATCTGCAATCACCGGAACAGCATGATATCCGATCATGCACCAGTTTTCGTTGGCATAATGGCTCCAGACAGGCAAAATTTTATGCACACTCTGTTGCTGATGGGCCAGCATAGAATTAATCATATCCGCAGTCCGTTGTTGCTGAACTAAAGTGAATAATGGATGCAGCGCACGGTAAGTGTCCCACAATGAAAACGTTGTATAGTTGGTGAAACCTCTTGCCGTATGGTTGTTGTGGTCGAGGCCGCGGTATTGCCCGTCCACATCCATGAAAAGGGTAGGAGAGAGGAAGGTATGGTAAAGGGCAGTATAGAAAATAATTTTCTTTTCCTCCGGAGCTTCAATGGTGATGTGGTTTAGTTCTTTGTTCCATGCATTCTCAGCCTGTTTGTGAACAAGATCGAAATTCCAGTGAGGTATTTCCGCCTCCAGGTTTTTTAAGGCACCTTCAGTACTGACTGAGGAAAGAGCGAACTTTACCAGTATCTGCTCACCGGCTTTGGTACCGAAACTGAAAAAAGCCTTCAGCTTTCGGCCCGACATTTCGGGGAAATCCTTTGTGGTATTGAATTTTCTGTAAAAGTCATAGTACACCACTTTTGCTTCATCGCGGCAACCGTAATTTCGTATCGGCTTTGATAACACCATGGCAAAATACATCGTGCGTTCACGCGCCCAGCCCTGGGTTTGCCTGTAGCCAGTAATTAGAGTATCATTCTCCACCCTGATGGAACTCCATACAACTTTTCCATCGTAATTATAGATGCCTGAAACCATATCAAGGATAATGTTCGTTTCAGAGCTTTCAGGAAAAGTATACCTGTGAAATCCAACCCGCTCGGAAGCAGTGAGTTCTGCTTTAATTTCATAATCGCTGAGCATCACCGAATAATATCCAACGGTTGCCTTCTCCGAATCGTGCGAGAACCGGCTACGATACCCGCTTTCCGGATTTTGTGCCGTCCCGGGGTTCAACCTGACTTTGCCCGTTGTCGGCATCACAAGAAAATCGCCCAAATCGCTGTGGCCTGTACCCGAAAAATGGGTATGACTAAAACCGACAATGGTTTTATCCGAATACTGGTACCCGGCGCAATAGCGGTACACATCTTTTATATATCCCTGCCCGATTGAATATTGAATGGTATCCGTTTCGGGGCTGAGTTGCACCATTCCGAAGGGAACTGTAGCACCGGGATAGGTATGTCCCATTTCGTTGGTGCCGATAAACGGATTCACAAAGGATGCCGGTTGCTGGGCAAATACATTTAGAAAGCAAAATAAAAAGAAGAGGCAGGAAATGATGTTTTTCATAATTCCGGTTTTACCGGGCGAAGGTAAAGTAAAACCTTAAAAAGTTTAATTTTAAAAGCATGTAAAGCTTATTTTAGATATTTGAAAGGTTACTCTTTTTATCAAATGATTTTGTAAACACATGACTGAAGATGTTGCCTGTGTTGAGGTAGCTTTTTTTTAATTTTCAGATTAGATGCTGTATTTTTTTAAACTGATTGTTTAAATTTCTACCTTTGCCGCTTAATCGCGTGGAAAAATTTGATTGCTTGCAACCACGGAAAAAAATGCTAAAACATATTCCGCAAGCAGCATTTATAATCACCCGCCATTTATACTTTTTTTAACCTCTTAATATTATAGAGATGGGATATTTATTCACATCAGAAAGTGTGTCGGAAGGACATCCCGACAAAGTAGCAGATCAGATATCGGATGCATTGCTCGATGAGTTTTTACGCTTCGATCCGCAAAGTAAGGTAGCTTGCGAAACCCTTGTAACCACAGGCCTTGCCGTATGCAGCGGCGAAGTGCGCACAACCGGTTATGTTGATATCCAGAAAATAGTTCGCCGCACAATCGAACGAATAGGCTATACCAAAGCCGAATACCGCTTTGACAATAATTCGTGCGGTGTTATTTCGACCATTCATGAGCAGTCGGATGATATTTACATGGGTGTTGACCATGCTAAACCCGAAGACCAGGGTGCCGGCGACCAGGGAATGATGTTCGGCTATGCCAGCAACGAAATGGACAACCTGATGCCGATGCCGGTTGAACTGTCGCACATCATGCTGCAGGAAATGGCCGCCATACGCCGCGAAGGCAAAAAGATGAAATACCTGCGCCCCGACAGCAAATCGCAGGTTACCGTTGAATACGATGAGCGTAACAGACCGGTTCGTATAGATACCATTGTAGTTTCGACACAACACGATGAGTTTATACTTCCATCAAATTCATCGCCTGAGGCAGCCCGTATTGCTGAAAAAGCAATGCAGGATCAGATTGCCGATGACGTTAAAAATATTCTTCTGCCCCGCGTTAAAAGGAATTTGCCTGCACGCGTTCGCAAACTCTTTGGCGACGATGTAAAATATTTTGTTAACCCGACCGGCAAGTTTGTTATTGGCGGACCTCACGGAGATACCGGATTAACGGGTCGTAAAATTATTGTTGATACTTATGGTGGTAAAGGTGCTCATGGCGGAGGTGCATTCTCAGGAAAAGATTCCTCAAAAGTAGATCGTTCGGCGGCATATGCCGCACGGCATATTGCCAAAAACCTTGTTGCTGCAGGTGTGGCTGACGAAATCCTGGTTCAGGTGGCTTATGCAATAGGTATTGCCGAGCCGGTAGGTGTTTATGTTAATTCCAATAGAACTTCAAGGGTTAAGGATGCTGAAGGCAAAAAGCTCACCGACGGGCAGATTGCTGAAAAAGTAACCAAAATTTTCGACCTGCGTCCGTATGCAATCGTTCAACGTTTTGGATTAAAGAATCCGATTTTTGAACCCACGGCATCCTACGGTCACTTTGGTCGCGATCATTATAAGGCCGAAGTTGAAGTGTATTATAAAAACGGCAGCACCCGCACCGAGAAAATCAATGGGAAGGATAAATACTATAAAGAAGTTGAATTCTTTGGCTGGGAGAAAGTGGATAGCGTAGATAAAGTAAAAAAGGAATTCGGATTGTAAAATTTTCTAAGTTCAAGGAATTACAAGCAGGCATAACAGCCTGCTTTTTTTGTAAGCAGGACCTGCTTAAAAATAACTAAATAGTGCGTATAAGAAAACGAGTCTAAAATGAGTTTTGCCCACGCCCACCCCTTGATCCCCGTAAGGGAAAGTCCTCGCGCACAGAAGATTGAGTTTTGCCTGCCAAACCTGAAGGTAAAGAAAAAGACCATTTTACGTAAAATGATGAGTTTTCTTAGAGACACTAAATAGATGTTTATCTATTCTTTGCCTGCTGATCAAAAAAAAAACGAAGCAAGGATAAGTTGCCATATGGTAAAAAAACCATGCACATTTCCGATTTGTTTTTCCCCGTTAAGGGATAAATAGTAATAAAAAAATATAGCAACAAACCGGATTCCCCGTTAGGAGATTAACATATATCATTGAACGTTAATGTCCTACGTACAATTTGGTACTCTATAATCGTGATTCTATTTGTGTTGATTCCATGCGGGAAAACACTAAGACATTTGATTTTCGTTTTTCAGCAGACCCTAAGTATAAACCTGGTTGGGTATTATATATGAACTTAATTAACGAAAAAAGGCAGTGTATTTTTACACTACCCTTTCCAATTTAGTTCGTAATAAATCCTAGTGTTTTACTATCAGTTTCTTTGATTGAACGATCTTGCCATCAACTACGAGTGAATAAAAATACAACCCTGATGCGTAATTGCTCACATCGACTGATTTTTTACCCGAACGGTTGTCGAACTGAATAGTCTCAATTTCTACACCTAACATATTGCGTATGATCAGTTGTGCTTTGTTTACTGATGGAATATTGTACTCAAAGTGAGTAAATTGTGATGCCGGATTCGGATAAGGTCCTTTGAAAATAATTTTGTTGTCAGCGATACTACTGGCGCTGATGTGGAAATTAATGGTCGCTTTTGCACTTACTGGAACACCAAATGTTACATTATCGAAAAATTCGTAAGTAATTGCAGTTAATCCGCCATGTCCGCCTGTGCCATATTTATCAGGGTAATAATCACCATAAAATGAATTATCGGTGGCTCCTGCAGCAATTTCGGTCGGGAAGGTAGATTCATTTGTCATCGGGCCATAACAGTTCACCCCGAAACAAAATGAATTCTGTGTACTATCGACCTCATGTTTAATAATGCGCCGTACAAATACGTTTTGCATAGGAGTATCGGTGTTGTTTTTAACACGGATATAACCTACAAGAGCATCAACGTCAGGATTTGAACCAAAAATGGTGATTTCTCCGTTGTTTATTTTATTTCCCAGCGTATCAAATAATTCAAGCGTATCGGAAGCCAGGATGTATTTTGAATCTGCCAGCATATTCTGCAGTATAACCGGCCTGGCATTTATTGCCTGTATAAATATCAGGGCAAAAATCAAGAGTAATATGTTTTTCATGCGTCTGGTTTTTATTAACGTTAATTTCTGTGTAACAGAGGCACAAAGATATATGCTAATTATATCCGAAATTCAATCTTTGCAAATTTTTTAACAAAGATTTAACTGAATTAGATTATCGGAAATATTTGGAATCACTTTTATACGGATATTTGCAGTCAAAATAAATCAATTCCTGAACGATGAAAAAAAATTTCCTCACAATCTGCGCCATGGTAGTATTTTCGGTTGCAGTATTCGGCCAATCGCAGCGTTTTATTCTTTTCGAAGAATTTACGCAGGCAAGTTGTGGTCCTTGTGCCAGCCAGAACCCGGCTTTTAATGCCTTGTTAAATGCAAATACCGCGAAATGCACTTCAATAAAGTATCAGACCAGCTGGCCCGGATATGACCCAATGAACTTACACAATGCATCGGAAGTGGCCAACCGGGTTAGTTATTATAATGTAAGCGGTGTGCCTGATGTTGTGATGGATGGTAACGCTTATCATGGTTCCCCGTCAGGTGTAAACCAATCGAAAATAAATACGCAGTATGCAGTTCCATCTCCATTCGAATTAACCATCAATCAGCAACTCAGCCCCGGCAACGATACTATTTATGTAACAATGCTTGGAAAGGCTACTGCCCCGGTATCAGGAACACTGATTGCGCATAGTGCTGTTATTGAAAATCACATACATTTCGCAACACCTCCGGGCTCAAACGGTGAAAAAGATTTTTATCATGTGATGAAAAAAATGTTGCCGTCCTCATCGGGCACTACTTTGCCAACATCTTTCGAAACCGGCGATTATTTCCTGCTCCACTATGCCTGGAAACTTGCCAATGTGTATTCAATCAGCGAGTTGAACGTAGTCGGTTTTGTTCAGAATAATCTAACTAAAGCGGTGCAGCAGGCTGCCAATACTTCAGTAACTGCGATTACCGGTGTTTACCAGAATGACCTTACGCTCAGCAACCCCGGTAATATGCTTACTTCCTATTGCGAACCTTTCCTTGAACCAACTTTTGAATTGCAGAACAACGGATCGCTTCCGCTTACTTCGGCAGAAATAAAATACCAGATCAATAACGAACCGGAAAACACCTATTCGTGGATCGGTAATCTCGGGTTCATGCAAAAAACTGTTATTCAGCTACCGGTAACTGCTTATACTGTGCAATCGGCAAATGTGCTGAAAATCTATGGGGTTTCAACTAATAGTACGAATGATGATTATCCTAAGAATGACACAATTAAATATAGTTTTGTAAAGTCGCCAATGCCCGGAACACAGGTTACTGTTTACATCAAAACCGATAACAATCCGCAGGAGACAACCTGGGATATCAAAGATATTCAGGGAAAT
>JBBQUX010000127.1:0-8794 GCA_038212135.1 Bacteroidales bacterium
TACGTTTTTTACAAGTCTTGTTTCTTCAACCTTTGAAAGTAACACAAGTGGCGAAATAGGTGTTTCATCCTTGATTGACACCTGGATTGTTGTGAGAATGGTAGAAGATAAGGAGGGCAGAAAACGCACCCGTGAAGTATATATTGTTAAGTCTCGTGGCAGTAGTCATGATAGCGATGTGCATAAATTTATTTTGAGTGATGGTGGAATTAATGTGATACCTTATACTGAATCTAATTCTGGCGGCAATGAGAAAGAGGAATTTGATAAAAATGTTGCTGAGGATAAAAAAAGTAAATAACAATTAAATGGAAACAGTTCATCCTATATTTATAGTAGGTATTGGTGGCTCAGCCGGGGCACTTAGCGCATATAAGGTGCTGTTAATTGCAATGCCGCCTGATACAGGTATGGCCTTTGTTATAATCTCTCACATGAACCCCACCGCCCATAGTTTGTTAGCTATAATACTTCAGAGGCATACGAAAATGTCAGTAACCGTGGCTTCTGACGCAATGCCGATCCTTGCGAATCATGTTTACGTAATTCCCCCGGACTCCGATCTTACTATGGAAAACTATCGCTTCAAAGTAATCTCACCTCGCACTGGAAGACAAAAACAAGTAGATTTATTTTTCATTTCTCTGGCAAAAAAAATGGGTGCGCGTGCTGTCGGCATTGTTCTTTCCGGATATGATGGCGATGGCACTGAGGGCTGCAAGCATATCAAAGCTAACGGAGGAAAAACCTTTGCTCAGGACATGTCTGCCCAAATTGACTCCATGCCTCAAAGCGCTCAGGAAGCAGAATGTGTTGATTTCGTTTTACCACTTAACAAAATTCCAGATAAGCTAAAAAGCCTGGCAGCTGCGCTTAAAACTTAGCAACGATTTACAAAACCCGAAACTATTAGAGTGCAAGTTAAAACACACCAAATAAAAATCCAATTTTCCGAATGACCACTCAGAGGAACTAATCTATTTTGAAAATGTGAAAAATGACAAACAATAAAGCACTAACAGCTAATCGGGTAAACAACCCCGCCCGCAAATACCTCCGTGGTGCGCCTCTCATACCGCTGTTATAAGACCAGCCCGACGGAAATAATAAAAGATATAATTATGGTTTTAATCATTGGTTCATTAATCTGCTTTATAGGCATTGTTGGGTTTGGGGTTTCGACCAACTTATACGCTGACTTTTTAGGTATATCGAAAAAGGCAAATGATTTTATTTCGGTAGTTTCGGGCATATTCTTGGTGGCCTTGGTTCTATATATATCGTGAGTTTATCAGGCAGGATTTCATTGGTAGTGAAACTCTGACCTGGCTGAATGAAGCGTGATGACAACCTTGATGTATGGCGTTTCGCGTTTTTGCTTACAAGTTATAAACAGTAGGGTAAAGATACATAGTAATTGGTATATTTGTTTGGGATTGGCAATGGAAACTATATAAGAAATAACTGCTAAAGCAGCGATTACACAATCGTTGAACTATTATGAAAAAGTACGCTAATGAAAGACAAACTGACTTACGAAGAATTGGAAAATCAGATTGACGAACTTAAAAAGCAAAATGAAATTCTGCGATTGCCTGTGAATTCCGATAAGAATAGCAAAGACAAACAAGCCATGAAGGCCAGCAATGAAAAATACCGGTTCGACAGTGCAGCAGATAAAATCTTCATTCACAACGAGGAAAAAATACCTGTAGTAAACCCATTAAACAGCAAACGTCTTGGATATTCGCTTACCAGGTAAGTAACAAAATTACCTGGAGAGTATGAAAGTCCGGTTACCTAGATTAAAATCTATGAATAACAAAAGCGGTTATAGCATTAAAAAAATGATAGTAATATCCATACTATCAGGTATATTAGGCTTTGTATTTTCACTTACAGGCTTTGAGGCTAGAGTGGGCGAAATCAATATCAGTATACCATGGTCGTTAATTTTTCCTATAATTACTGCCATGGCCTTTGGCAGCAGGCTTGGTATTATTGCCGGATTGGCAGGAGGAGCATATTTCCCTTTTTTGTTATGGCACAATAATGGAATTGTTAATTTGACTACAGCCTTAGTATATCTGGTTGTTTATTTCCTGTTAGGATTATTGCACAACGAATCTTTTTGGGGCAAACAAAAAAAAGATCCCGTACGAATAATTATTATCCTTACAATTTGTATGGCCACATTCGCTTTTTATTATGGCTTGCTATTTAATCCTTTGCTTTCTTTCAATCAGTTTCTGGGTCTCAATAACGCAATTATCGGGCTGCCGGCGGATGTTCTTTTTAGCTTTATTATAAAAGAAAGTATCAATTTAATACTATTATCTTTTGTTGCAATTACCTTGCTTGAGCTTGCATGGGTGCGTGAAGCATTAGGCATGCAATTTGTACCGGCGACCAAATCAAACAATAAAATATTAGTATATGCCATTTTAGTTTCTGTTACAATATGGCTTTTGCTTGTTGGCCTGGGGTATAGCCTGTTGTATGGCGACAATGCATTTAAAAGCCAACAGTTAAGCCTGGTTCTGTTGGTAATTCTTACAGCGGGTTTTGTAGTCGCAAAAGTACTGTTTCAATACAACGAAAGTAAATTAAATAAAGAAAATGAATTAAAAGAAAGTGAAGCGAGACTGAAAACAATCATCGCGACTTCGCCCGATGGGTTAGTAATAACTGATTTGAACGGAACTACTCAATACCTCTCACCTCAATGTCTTAAAATGTGGGGTTATGACAATCATGAAGTAGTAATCGGACGCAATGTTATGGAATTTGTTCACCCTGACTATCATCATAAAGCGATCCACAATATCACAGAAAGGATGAACGGCAATTTAACCGGACCAACGGAGTATTTAATGCTTAAAAAAGACGGTACTGCATTCTTTGTTGAAAGTAATTCCAATGTTCTGTGCGACGCCGACAATAATCCTATCGGAGTTCTGTATTTTGAACGCGACATCACCGAACGTAAGCAAGCGGAAGAAGAATTAATTGCAGCCAAAGATAAAGCCGAAGAGAGCGACCGCCTGAAATCCGCTTTTTTGGCCAATATGAGCCACGAAATCCGCACCCCGATGAATGGCATCCTGGGTTTTGCAGAATTATTGAAAACCCCTGGACTGTCGGGCGAAACGCAACAGGAATATATCCGGATCATCGAAAAAAGCGGGGCAAGGATGCTCAACATTATCAACGATATTGTCGATATTTCGAAGATTGAATCGGGCCTGATGAAAACAACGATAACCGAAACTAATGTAAACAAGCAACTTGATTTCGTTCATGCCTTTTTTAAACCGGAAGTTGACCAAAAAGGGATTCGGTTTTTATTGAAAAATTCACCGCCTTCCGCTGAAGCCATTATCCATACTGACCGTGAAAAGCTTTACGCCATACTAATTAACCTGTTAAAAAATGCATTCAAATTTACAAAGGATGGCACCATTGAATTCGGATATTCTGCAAAGCAAAACGAATTAGAGTTCTTTGTAAAAGACACCGGCATAGGCATTCCAAAAGTGTGGAAGGAAGCCGTTTTTGAACGGTTTATCCAGGCCGATATTTCCAATAAAATGGCAAGGCAAGGAGCAGGATTGGGTTTGTCAATTTCAAAAGCTTATGTGGAAATGCTTGGTGGAAAAATTCGGGTCGAAAGCGAAGAAGGAAAAGGTTCAATATTTTATTTTACCCTTCCATACCAGACCGAAAAGATGGAAGAAAAAAATACAATAAATGAAGTTTTGACTCCTGCCGAAATGACCCCTGTGAAAAAGTTGAAAATATTAATTGCTGAAGATGACGAACTATCAGAAAGGCTCCTTTCGATTATTGTTCAAAAGTTCGGAAACGAAATTATCAGCGTAAAAACCGGAACAGAAGCGGTGGCGGCTTGCTTAAATAATCCAGACATTAATTTGGTGCTAATGGATATCCTGATGCCCGAAATAGATGGCTATGAAGCCACCAGGCAGATACGTAAGTTTGACAAAAACGTTATTATCATTGCACAAACGGCTTATGCTTTAGAAGGCGACAAGGAAAAAGCAATAGCTGTCGGCTGCAATGATTATATTACGAAACCTATTAAAACAGATGAATTGAAACTGATGATTATTAAATACATGAAGAAGAATGATTAACAGGCTCTAACAGGCAGTTGCTGTCAGTGGCGTGGCAGTACTTCATTTTGACAGGAAATTGCTAATTTAAACTTCGGTTCTTCGTGGAAAGTTTAGTGGTGAAATCGCCACCGAACAGCAACCGCCTATCCGTTATACAAAACTTTAAATAAATACCCATGACCCTCTACAAAAACCCTCCAAAGCGCACGAACCGAAGAAGATGTTAAAGATGCGTATATTAAAGCACTTGGATTGAAATCATCCAGAAGATAGGGCAAATGTTTGAGGCGAATTTAAATGTCCATTTTTTTGATAGCATCGGCGAAGATGAATTTATTGAAAAAGAGGATAAGTATTTTGATTTCAATTATAAGGATACCTATAAAATGTTTGTCACCTTCTATAAATATAACGAAGACAAACCTCCTATAGAAAATACATACTTTATTTACGAAATCATTATTCCAGTCAACCTCTGCGATAATCACAAATTATATTTAGAGTTCTTGCCTGATGGTATTTTCAAATTACAAGATTTGCTTTTTAATAGTAACTGGCATTTCTTTATTGAAGATATTAAAGGAGAGAATGATTGTTATTACAAAACGCATAGTGAATTTATAGAACAAATAATCAAAATAAGGCATTGTTATAGTAACATTTTAACCAAATTTTATCGTACGCGGGTGATTATCTGGACCGATGCTAATTACTTTACAGAGGAAGAATTTATTCACGAACATGCCATTGGCAGGGAAAATAAACTGGGAGATAATTATTAACAAAATGATTTCCAATGACAACTTGCAGATTTACAACTTTATAGATGCCGTAAACCAAAAAAATGATATTAAAGATGAGAATTGCAGTTATTAAGACATTGCTTTTATTGACGAATTTGGCCAAACTGGGAAATAAGTACAGATAGGGCTTGATCTTTGTTGTCAGGCCATAGCCCGTAGGGCTTCAAACTCAATAGCAGAAAAAATACATTTAAAAACATTGCCCGTTGGGCATCAATAATTTGTAAAAAACATGAAATATGAGTGTTTATTCCCTACGGGAAAACCATTTAATTCCTGCTTTACGAGATATTGGAATTGATGCCCTACGGGCAAAGAAGTCAAGTGAAAATTAAAGCCGATGGGCATGAACTGGGGTTTTGAGGAATTGCCCCCCGTAAGTGAGTCTCCCGACCTGTGATAACACAATCCAAATCTTGCAACCAATCGCATTAGTATTCCATTTCTGTCAATAACCGGCAGAACCATATCCATGTTACGAACCTGTAAAGCTGGTCTTCCGAAAAGAAATCCTAATGCCCAATATGATCCGGATCATCCGGTTTTTTGCAGCATGGTGGCAAAGCAGCATAAGCTTTAGGTTCGGCAGGTGTATTATCTGCATCATATCCCAAATCATTTAAAGCTTTCCTTATTTTTTCGGGCGTTATTTTTCCCGTTTTGTAGGTTACTGACAGAATTTTATCTTCCAAATTCAGATCGGATTTCAATATTCCCTTTTCGTAAGCCATTGCTGTCTCAATTCGTGATTTACACATTTCGCACTGGGCTGATGTCTGTATTTTTATTTCTTCAATCTTTTTTTGAGCCTGCACATACGTTGTAAGCAGTAGGACTGAAAATATCAGTAAAAGAAGATGTTTTTGCATGGTTGAAAACTTTTAGTAAGTATTTAACTGCAAATTTAAACAAATGTTCATTCTGCAAACTATCTAAAAGTTTCGTCTTCTGCACACATTTTCAGGGAATTAAATTAAATAATCCATAATTAATATTAGCAATACTTAATTTAGAGGTATTCTAAATTAGCTTAAGTATCAATTTTCATACATATATAATTATAACTATTCAATACTTTTGCCCCCTTAAAACCGTCACAAAAAACGTTAAAATATGGACAGCAGCGCTTTAGTGCTTTTTTTCATTGTTGCTGTGGTACTTGTAGGAGGAGCAATGCTTTTCTCCAGTTTCGTACCACCAACATCCTATAATCCAGCAAAATTCGAGCCTTACGAATGCGGAATTGAAACCATCGGAGGTTCCTGGCTGCAATACACCGTGGGTTATTACCTGTTTGCCATTATCTTCCTGATTTTCGATGTGGAAACCGTTTTTGTATTTCCATGGGCAGTGGTGATGAAAAATGGCGGCATAACCGCGTATGTTGAAATATTAATTTTCTTCTTCATTTTAGGTCTCGGCCTTTTATATGGCTGGAAAAAACATGCGCTGAAATGGGAATAACATCAAAAAAAGAATTCGAGAAAAACGATTTCCCGATCCTGGAACAGTATGAGGGAGGCAGTATAATACTCACACAACTTGATGCACTTGTTAATTGGGCACGCTCTAATTCAGTATGGCCATTAACATTCGGAACACGCTGTTGCGCAATCGAATTCATGGCTGTAGGAGCATCACGCCACGATATGGCCCGTTTCGGATATGAGGTTGCCCGTGCTACCCCGCGCCAGGCTGATATGATCATTATTTCCGGTTCCATCAACTACAAAATGGCACCGGTACTCAAACGTTTGTACGATCAGATCGCCGATCCCAAATATGTGATTGCTATGGGAGCCTGCGCTGTTTCGGGCGGACCATTCTATTACAATTCCTACTCCATTGTTAAAGGAGCCGACCATGTAATTCCGGTTGATATTTACGTTCCCGGTTGCCCTCCACGTCCCGAAGCACTTCTGTTTGCCTTCCTGCAATTGCAGAAAAAGATTAAGAGAGAGAAAAATTTCAAAAAGCAGATTAAAAAGTAAGGATAGCAGCAGATCATAACTAAGAGAACCAATCATGCGAACTGTTCAATCCTAAAAAAATCAATCCATGAGCAACGAACAGCTAATTGAAAAACTTTCATCCGCATATCCTGATGCAGTTATCAAACAAGGCATACAGTATCCTGAAATCACTGTAAGTTTTGATATTCTGCATTCCTTTATGCAAAATATAAAATCGGATACCCAACTGGCATTCGATTACCTGGTTTGCCAGTCAGGTGTTGATTACCCGGCTTTTATTCAGGTTGTTTACCACATCGAATCAACTACCCACCAGCATTTTATGGTTGTAAAAGCAAATACCGAAAACAGGGAAACACCAGCCTTGGATACGGTTACCGATATATGGCCAACCGCTGAGTTTCACGAACGGGAAATCTACGATTTATTAGGCGTAAAATTTAACAACCATCCTGATCTGCGCCGCCTGTTCCTCGACGATACCTGGGGATTTCCGCTTCGTAAAGATTTTAAGGATGATATTCATGTTGTAGAAAGATAGTTATGGCTGAGATCATTGAAAAAATTGTTACTACCGACGAGATAAAGACTGACGAATATCTTGTCAATATGGGTCCACAACACCCCAGTACCCATGGTGTTCTGCGGTTGTTGCTCAAACTGGAAGGCGAAATTGTACATAATGTGGAACCTCATATAGGTTACATTCACAGCGGCATCGAAAAAATGACCGAAGCCCTCTCCTATCCCCAGATCATACATCTTACTGATCGCATGGATTATCTGTCGGCACACATGAGCAATGAAGCCGTTTGCCTTGCTGTTGAAAGTGCTTTGCAGGTTGAAGTTCCTGAACGGGTAAAATACATCCGTACCATTTGGGACGAATTACAGCGTCTGGCATCGCATCAGTTGTGGTGGTGTGCTTCGGGAATGGATCTTGGCGCCCTTACAGCTTTCTTCTATGGCCTCCGCGACCGCGAAGATATCCTGGATATTTTCGAAGAAACCTGCGGCGCACGTCTCACAACCAGTTACAGCGTGCCGGGAGGTGTAATGTTCGACTTACATCCAAATTTTCAGAAAAGCGTTAAGGCGTTCATAAAGAAATTCAGAAAAATATTACCCGAATACGACAAGCTGCTTACCGGCAATATAATCTTCCAGAATCGTACAAAAGGTGTTGGAGTTTTAACCAGAGAAGATGCAATTGCTTTCGGAGTAACCGGTCCGACCGGCCGTGCATCGGGATTTAGCTGCGATGTGCGCAAACACCATCCTTACAGTGCTTATCCTTATATCAAATTCGACGAGAAACTGGGCACCGATGGTGATTCTTTTATGCGTTGGAAACTGAGGATGGACGAAATGCATGAGTCGCTGAGCATTATTGAACAGCTTATCGACAATATCCCTGAAGGCGACTATGCTGTGAAGATGAAAGCCGTTATAAAACTTCCTGAAGGCGAATATTATCAAAGAGTTGAAACCGCCCGTGGTGAATTTGGCGTGTATGTTGTAAGTGATGGGAAGAAAACCCCCTACCGCCTTAAATTCCGCTCCCCTGGTTTCTCGAATCTCTTTGCAATTAACCATATTGCCAAAGGATGGAAAATTGCTGACCTCGTTGCAATTATGGCCACTTTCGACCTTATTATCCCGGATATTGACAGATAGTGATGAGTGTCTGCACACCCGCAGGGTGTCTGACACTGGGAAAGAGTGAAGTGATTGAATTGTTTGAAGAGTTTGAAGAGTTTGAATTGTTTGAAGAGTTTGAAGAGTTTGAAGAGTTTGAATTGTTTGAAATGTTTGAAGAGTTTAAACTATTTAAAATGAACAAACCCGAAACTATTCCAACCCGAAACCCTTCCAACCC
>JBBQUX010000128.1:0-8775 GCA_038212135.1 Bacteroidales bacterium
CAATCCACAATCCGCAATCCGCAATCCGAAATCTGCAATCCGCAATCCACAATCCACAATCCACAATCCACAATCCGCAATCCACAATCCACAATCCGCAATCCGCAATCCACAATCCACAATCCACAATCCACAATCCACAATCCACAATCCGAAATCCGAAATCCGCAATCCGTAATCCGAAATCCGAAATCCGAAATCCGCAATCCGTAATCAATTATAATTCTTATTTTAGCTGAATAAAATTTCCCAATGACTTATTATTCAGCCCCATTCTGGATCAGAGCTATATACCCACGTGGACTTGTATGGAGTGTTTCAACTGTGCGCCGTGAAGTTTTCCTAACCTTCGATGATGGTCCTGTGCCTGAAGTAACGCCTGTTGTTCTCGAAATTTTGAAGAAGTATAATACAAAAGCTACGTTTTTTTGTGTGGGTGAAAATGTACAGAAATATCCTGAGGTGTACGAACTTTTACTCAAAGAGGGACACGCCGTTGGCAACCATACTTTTCATCATGTAAAAGCCTGGAAAACAGATTACAACTCGTATTTGTCGGAAGTTGAACAATGCCAGCTACTTGTGAAAAGCAAATTGTTCAGGCCGCCACATGGGCAGATTAATTTTAAACTTGCCTGTAAACTAAGGAAAAACTTCCGGATTATTATGTGGAGCGCACTTACGGGTGACTATGACAAAAACCTTACAGCCGATCAATGCCTTACCCATGCAGTTAATAACACCAGGCCCGGCTCAATTATAGTTTTTCACGACAGCATAAAAGCCCGCGAGCGGATGGAATATGCGCTGCCACGATATATTGAGTATTGCATTGCGGAAGGGTATTCTTTCGGAACTTTGTAATTTCGGATTTCGGAATGCGGATTTCAGCTCTGTTCGATACAACTGAAGATTCTGAGAAATATTGAAACCCTGAAACCTAACTGAACTCCTACCTGTTCACCACAAATTTTCGTGCCACAGTTCCTTCCTGATAACAGATGCGTAAAATATACATCCCAGGTTTAAGGTTCTCAATATTGATCCTGTTACTCGTGGTTTCTTCAATCAGAGGACTGATCAGTTCATACTTCCCATCCAATGAAAAAATTCCTACGGAATTGATCTTCCCTAAGTTGTGCTGAATGTATAAATAATCGCTGGCAGGATTTGGCAGCAGAAGCAGGCTTTTACCAAAAGGTAAATCTTCTTTCCCTAACGAAATTGTATTATTGGCAGAAACAAGCCACAATTCAGGATCAAATTTTATTGAGTCGATGCTAAAGCCCGGATTTGTAGTAAATACCTCACCGGAAAAAGTATGATTGAAAACAATTACTGTATCTTTTCCGCCTCCGAAGAACTGAAAGGGAACAGGCATTTCGAAGAAATCTACAGAAGTATGTGACTGTCCCTGATAAATAGTTACAGAAGCATTATTATCCGCCATTTGTCCGACATTTACTGTATAAGTCGGAAAACCCTGACCATAGAACCAATCAGCAAAAAAGCCGGTAAGATCTTTGCCGGAAGTAGCTTCTATATGTTGCTTAAAATCAGGTGTACGGGCAAACCCATGCCTGATTTCAGGATCATTCAGATAATTTTTAATCCCGGTAAAGAAAGCATCATCACCCACTACCCACCGCAACATATGCAGGAGCATGGCACCTTTGTGATAGGAAAGCCGCGAATCAAAAATTCTTCCTACGCTTGTTGTATCATCACAAAAAACTGAACCATCAGGGTAATTGCATACCGCCGAAATGGTATTATATTTCCAGATAGGCCAGTAGTATCCATTAAACAGATGTTCGTAGGTTAGCCCGGTACAATACGTAGCAAAGCCTTCGTTAAGCCAGATGTCCTCCCACGAACCACAGGTTACCATATCGCCAAACCACTGATGTGCCAGTTCGTGCGAGATAATTCCATGTTCAAAAGCACCCTTGCCCAGAAAAGTCATAGTCTGGTGTTCCATTCCTCCGCCCCAGCCAAACTGGGTATGTCCGTATTTTTCGGTCCAGAAAGGGTAAGGCTCAAATAGATCTTCGAACAATTCCATACTGGGTATTACTGATTTTGCATTCTCCCGCAATGCCAGTGAATCCTCCGGGTAAACATAGTTCAGTATTTCCAGCGAATCGCTGCCTTTTACATAATAATCCGAAAACCGCGCATAATTGGTTGATGCAATGGCAATCAGGTACGAAACGATCGGATACCGGTGCTTCCAATGTGCCAACGTAAAATTAGCACCAAAAGGAGTTTCGCTGATCAGCACGCCATTGCTGGCAACATGGTTTCCATTGGGAGTAACAACATACACATCTATAGAATCAATTTTATCGGTAAGATCATTCTTTGATGGCCACCAGTCGGCAGCACCATAAGGTTCCGAAAGTGTCCACATGCCGGGTGCTCCTCCATGAATTTCGGTACCAAATGAGCCAAAACCAGTAGTTGTCGGATTGCCGTGATAATATACAGTAACCGAATCGAGTGTTCCAACTGGAATGATTTCGCCAAAAGGAACTGTCAGCACATTGCCAATATGGTTTACGGTGTGAATAAAACCATGATACCCGGCTGAATCGGCTGACATACCCGAAGAAAGCTCAAACTGAATGCTGCTCATCAATGGCTGGTTAGCCACAAAGTACGAAGTAACTGCTCCGCGGATGAAGGGCTCGGCCGGGTCAGTAAACCAATAAAATCGGTGGTATTTCAGATCGTAATTGTTCACAATAAGTTGCTCACGGGGCCGATTAAGTTTGCCATAAGCAGACTTTTCGCTCTCTGAGATAATGCCGATATCCTGCAATATGTGTGGTTTTTGTGCAGATACAAAAACTCCGCTTAGCATGAGCAGAGATATTATCAGGGGTAATGATATAATTGTTTTCATGGGAATGGCTATTATAAATTTAAAAGGTAAAATTACTACCGAAATAGTTAATAAAACAAGTAATTGAGCACAATACTATACTTTTGCTATCTTTTCAACAAAAAAAAAATTCACTTTGACTTACGAACATCTTATGTGTTCCGAATTAATCTAACCATTTTTTAAGTTTTTCAGGCGATCCGGAAATCATAGAATTCATTTCCTCCCTATATTTTTCGCATCTTTGCAAAAGCAAATTTAATTTTCCTATGCCTTCAGGCCTGCAAAGATATTTCTCCCCAACTCTGAAACTACTGATTCCGGCAACGATGGTTTTATATGCCATAGCGTGTGCTACTATTGTTCCGCCAACAGGTGGTCCCAAAGACATTACACCTCCAAAGATGGTAAGTTCCGAGCCAAAGAATCTTTCTACAAACTTTAATGACAAAAAGATTATTATCAATTTCAATGAATATATCGCGCTGAAAACGCCTGAAAAATATATCCTGATCTCGCCTCCGATGTTTGAGACTCCTGATATTAAAACCAAAGGGCGTTCCGTTGTTATTAAAATTAAGGATTCACTCAGGGTAAATACCACTTATAATTTTTATTTAGGCGATGCTATTGTTGATATTACCGAAAGTAATCCGGTAACCAATTACAATTTTGCATTTTCAACAGGTCCCGAAATTGATTCGCTGAGCCTGTCGGGCAATGTTACCGACGCTTTCACCCGCATGCCGGTAAAAGGAGCACTTGTGATGCTTTATTCTGATTTTACCGATTCGATACCAATGAAGCAGATTCCCACCTATGTTTCACGCACTTCGGATAATGGAGATTTCAACCTGAATAATCTTGCTTCGGGTAAATACCGTGCAGTGGCACTCACCGATGGCAACAGCGATTATATGTACAATCTGCCTACCGAAACAGTCGGATTCATTTCCGATTCGGTTACTCCGTATTATTCAGCCGTTACTATTCAGGACACAAACGTTGCAAACAGCGATGCGGCAAAGCAGTTGCTGGTATCGATTGATATGTTCCCTGAACCAGACTCGGTTCAGCGTATCCTGAAAAGTGTAATTGCTGCCACGAACAGGCTCAGTGTAGCCCTTCGCTATGGCATGGTTAAACCCGGGTTCCGGGTACTGAATTTTCCTGATTCACTTCCCTGGTCGGTTCTGGAATGGAATAAAAGCAGCGATACATTGAATGCATGGTTGCTGAATAAACCTGATACGTTAAAACTGGAAGTGACTGATGGTGGGGTTGTTCTGGATACTGTTATTATCTCAACCACTGTAAAAACAATCGGGAAAACAAAAAGCCAGGAAACAAATCAGCGATTACGATACAATACCAATACGAGCGGAGGAATGCTTGGTTACGGCAACCCTCTTATTCTCACCTTTGTCAACCCTGTTAAAAACATTTTTCCTGATTCCATTAAGCTCACAATCAGCAGGATAACTGATACTATAACCATAACGCCTGTCGTGAAATTTACTGACAGTATTCAACGACATTTATCAATAACCTACAATTGGAATGATGTTGACAAATATAACTTATACATTCCCAAAGGCTCAATTACTGACATTTACAGTGATTCTTGTGATTCAACACATGTAATTTTCCAGATGAGGTCACTGGAAGAGTACGGTAAATTTGCAGTTCTGATAAACCGGCAGGATCAAACTTACCCGGTCATCGTACAGTTACTCAACGAAAAAGGGCTGGCATTGGGTGAGCGCAGCATTACATCCGGAAAACGGGTAGATTTCGGAATTCTTGCCCCAGGGAAATACGGACTAAAAGCCATAATGGATACCAACGGCAATGGAAGATGGGATACTGGTGTATTTTTAAAGAAAATCCAGCCCGAAAGAGTCCTGGTGCACCCCAAGTTATTTGAGGTGCGTACAAACTGGGAACTGGAAGAAACCTGGGATTTATAGTCCTGCCCGGCTATTTAATAACAAAAATTACCCTAGCAGAATTATTGAGCTTCGTTGCATTTATTAATGCAGGTGATGATATCGAGAAGCGTACTGTTTTTCAGCGAATAGTGAATCTGCTTGCCGTCGCGCTTCGAAGCCAGAATGCCTTTGCTCTTCAGAATATTGAGGTGATGCGATGCCGCAGCCTGCTCAATACGAAGTGATTCGTATATTTCTGTTACATTGAGTTTCTTATTATTATTCAGCAATTCGATAATTGCTATACGCATCGGGTGAGCCATTGCACGCAGTTTGCTTGCGGCAGCTTCGAGTTTTACAATGTCAAGTTTCAATTGATCGGTCATTTTTAAATTTTTTTTTACAAAAGTATAAATAAATACATTACCAGATCGTAAATATGTAAATTTATTCATGCGTATTTGCAAAATTATTACAACATGCTGATAATCATTTATTATATATAAGTAATTATTTGACTTGTCTTTAAAACCAAAGTTTAATTGAATAGCCTTTTTTGGTTGTGCTTTAGAAGATTGTAGTTAATTAATTTTTAAGTGCATAGTGCTCAGTGCATAGTGCTTAGGAATAACTGCCTGATAAAATTTATTTGAAAAACAGACTTATGCCTAATCCAAATTGCAGACAACCAGGCTCTGTGCACCATGCCCTTAGCACTGCTTTTTTGAAAATTCTGACCTGCATTGTTCTAAAACAGAACCCCTTTTTAAAAAATGCAGGTCGTTTTATTTTGAATCGTTTTCGAATAGTTCTGTAAATGAGAATTTTATACCATCAAACAGGCCCTTATCGCTCAACTTCAATTCAGGAATTACCAACAAGGCCATAAAAGAAAGTGTCATAAACGGAGCTTTTAAAGAACCACCCAGTGCTACTGCTTTTTGATTGATAAGTTCATACAGTTTCGCAACTTCAAAGCCATCGGCGGAGGACATTAAACCGGCGACAGGCAAAGGAAGAACATCAAGCTTCTGCCCGTCAGTAACGGCTATTCCGCCTTTGTTTTCGACCAGGCTATTGATTACGGCAACCATATGGGTATCATTTGTTCCAATACAGATTATATTATGACTGTCGTGAGCAACAGTTGATGCTATTGCTCCCCGTTTTAGTCCAAAACCATTTATAAATGCAATGGCTGGTTTTGAAGGTTCGTAACGGTTGATGACTGTAATTTTTAGAATATCGTTTAGGATATCAGTCTGAACTTTTCCTTCAGCAATTATCTGATCAGCAAATATTTTACCTGTAACAAGATCACCATCAAAGGCTTTGATAACTTTCAACTTGCCTTTACCGGCACTAACCTCCAGATCGGATTTCGATATTTGTGAAGCAAGAAACCGGTTTGGCTTTTCGTATGAATCAGATGGAAGCAACGATTTAGCATAATTCGCTACTAAAATTCCATCAATATAAGTTTGCTGAATTGTAAAATTCTCAAGATTATCCACAATAATAAAATCGGCTGCATCGCCAGGCTGCAACAGACCGCAGCTGAGCTTGTAATGCTTAACAGGATTGAGCGTACAAGCTCTGAAAACATCCATTTGATTATAACCAGCTTTAATCGCCCGTTTAATTAATAAATTGATATGCCCGGCTACCAGGTCGTCGGGATGTTTGTCGTCGCTGCAAAACATCACTTTTTCAGGATTTGATTCCAATAAAGGAACCAAGGCATCGAAATTACGCGCAGCACTTCCTTCGCGGATAAGGATATGCATGCCGGCATTAATTTTATCAATAGCTTCAGCAATATTTGTGCATTCGTGATCGGTTGTGATGCCGGCAGCAGCATATTTCTTAATATTTTCACTATCCAGCCCGGGAGCATGACCATCAACCGGTTTATTGTACTTTTTTGCGAACGCCAGCTTTTGATGCACTTCTGCGTCTGCAAAAATCACGCCGGGAAAATTCATCATTTCCGAAAGGCACACGATATCGTTCCTCTGCAGCAACTCACCAATCTGCGCGGCATTTATTACTGCACCTGACGATTCGAAACCAGTCGCCGGAACACAGGATGGAGCACCGAAATGGAACTTAAATGGTGACAGGTTTCCGTTACTGATCATAAAATCAACACCTTCCATCCCTAGCACATTAGCAATCTCATGCGGATCGGAGACGGTAGCCGTAGTACCATGCACAACAGCCAAACGTGCAAACTCAGCCGGAACCAGCATGGAACTTTCAATATGCACATGGGCATCAATTAATCCCGGTAAAATATAGTGTGTTTCAGAAACATCGCAGAGTGTAACCGTAGCGATTTTACCGTCTTCGATTATGATTTTGCCAGGGAATATTTTCCCGGAAACAACATCAACTATGTGTCCGGAAATGGAGAAGGGATTTTGCATAAGTAATGAATCTATAGGAATTGATTCCTATACAAAAGTAAAGGATTCGGGATTCAAATGAAAACTAATTTAAGTTGTATTGCCTGTAAAGGAACAACAATGGAGGTTTTTACAAAAGCTGTTTTTTAAAACTCAAAGGCGCAAGGGAAAAGCAAGGAGCGCAAGGATGAATTGTAATATATAAGTCAATAAATTACACCTGTTCGCGCGCGTCTTATTTTCTGACGCGTGCGGCGGATAATCCGATCAAATCCCCCCGCTACCAAACTAATCCTTTCATTTGGTGTAATGATAGTAATTAAATTTGCTGAATGAACAGTAATTATAAAATCCATAATTCTGAAAGAGTGCCAGATGAATTCATGTTGTGGACTTATAGTACCACGTGAAAGGATTGTCGAGTAGGCAAGGGCATTACAGCCCAAGCCTCTCACAGAACCGTACGTGAACCTCTCGATTCATACGGCTCTTGTTATTCCAATCACTGTTTAAACCCGAATCGCCAGTGTGCAAATAGGTTGGGATGCTCTCGTTGATAGTTTCGTAACCATTGGAAGCTCTGCATTATACCCGTTATCTTGTACTTGTTCTGTACCCATTGCATCAACCGGAAACTCAACCTGCGAAAGACCTTCAGAAATAACCATTTCCTGAACTTTCCATAATAATTTATCCAGCCTTGCAGCTTGGAACAGAGTTTATCGGCAATTTCTTCTATAGTGCCTACACTCCACCTATGGATTCTGAAACTGTTTATCTCTTCTACTATCTTCTTTTGCGAGCCTCTGCTGATGGAAAGATCAAACTGGTTTTGTATTGTCCCTGTCCGATAATCTTTCGTTGGGCGTGGCTGAAAACTAAAGCCTAAAAAGTCAAATTGCACATGCTTATGTGGCTCTTGTCGTCTATAATCTTTACAATAAACGATTTTCGTTTTCAACGGATGTAGTTCAAGCTGACATTGGTTCATACGTTCGGCAATTTGCAGTAGTATTGTTTCTGCTTCTGCTTGCGTATGGCAATGCACGATGATGTCATCAGCATAGCGTTCAAAACTAATTGAAGGGTGTTTCTTTGTTAACCACATGTCAAAAGCATAATGCAGAAATAAGTTTGCCAGCAATGGGCTTATTACCCCGCCTTGCGGTGTTCCTCGCCCCTGTTTGCTTACTACAGTCCCATCCAGCTTTTGAACCGGCATTTCCAGCCAGCGTTTGCAGTACATTTTCACCCATTTCTCCGCTACTACTTTGTCTATTGCTTTGAGCAAAAGGTCGTGGCTGATGTTATCGAAGAACCCCTTAATATCCATATCTATCACCCAATCATATTGCATTACATTTTGCCTTGCTTTTTCAAGTGCCTGATGGGCACTCTTTAAGGGGCGATAACCGTACGAATTTTCATGGAATAGATTGTCTATGGCGGTCTCCATGTAATCTTTCACCACTGTTTGGGCTATCCTGTCTCCTATCGTTGGTATGCCAAGTTTTCGCATTTTACCGTCTTTCTTCGGTATTTCTACTTC
>JBBQUX010000129.1:0-8715 GCA_038212135.1 Bacteroidales bacterium
GTTACGATACCAAGGCAAAGGGTTTTGATATGCTGAAAAATGCCGGACTTAAAGGCACTTGGGTAGAATATTCTACCGAAGGCGTGGCAGAATTACCGGTTCTAGGAATCAATGCAACGGATAAATCAAAGAAAAACGGCATTGTCAGCACTTTTACACCTGGCATGATTATGACGATTGAAAAAGGATCATTTAAAAAGGGAGAGAAAACTGTGTTTCACCGCCTGTATGCACCTTCATCGGCACATACCACTCAACAAAAAGGAAGAAGCTGCAAATCCTGTCATAATGATCCATTAGCCCTGGGTTACGGAAGAGGGAAATTGGTGTTTTCAAAAGAAGGGAAATGGTCGTTTGAACCGGCCTACGAAAACAATAAATATGATGGATTGCCCGAAGATGCCTGGACCGGGTTTCTTAAGGAAAGAAAAGACCAGGCTGCAACACGCATCGGGATGAGACCGTTAAATTTAGCGGAACAAAAGAATATACTAACTGCAGGGGCTTGCCTGACATGCCACAAGGAAAATTCACTTGTTATGAAGCGGAGCCTTTCCGATTTTGACAAGACAATCCACCAAAGGAGTAAACACTGCTTGATGCCGTTGTTTTGATGAGGCATGGGACATGGGGCCGAGGTTCTTGGTTAGATTTTTCAAATATTCCTAAGCTCACATGTTTCCCGACCCCAAACCCCTAAATCCCAACCTCCAACTCCTGCTAAAAAAAGAACAGTTTAATACTTGCAGCAATCAGCACCATCGAAAGCACCCTTTTAAGATTTAGCTCCGAAAAAGTCCGGCTTCCCATGGCAGACCCTGCAATTCCTGCTATCATAACTCCTGATATCCAATATACAATATGCGGCTGAAAGGTGAAGTGTGAAGTCATAAGTCCTGCCAAACCGCTAACTGAGTTGAGGAAAATAAAAACAGCTGATGATGCAGAAGCTTCTTTAATTCTGGCATATTTAGAAAGTATAAGTATTGGCGATAACAAAATACCTCCACCAATGCCGATTATTCCTGAAACAAGACCGAGTACCAACCCAATTCCAAGTGCAAGTATAAATGGCGGATCGTGGGTAGTTTCATTCTCCGTGTTGCGAATCATAAGCATTCGCACAACAGCAATAATAAGCATGATACCTAAAATAATTTTGTATACTACTGGGTTAATGCTGAAAGTAGCCCCAATATAAGCAGCGGGTATTGAGGTAATCAGGAATGGCACAACCTGCCGCCACCTGAAAAAGCCAGCCCTGAAATAGGAAATAAAAGCAATCGCTGAAACTACCAGGTTCAGCACCAAAGCATAATAGCGTATTGATTCCGGCGCAAAACTAAAAAGTGCCATCAAGGCCAGATAACCGCTGGCACCACCATGTCCGACTGATGAGTAGAAAAATGCGATAAGCATCAGGCCTATCACAAAAAGTGATTCATATTGTACCATGGTTCTCCTTTCCAATTCAGTTTATATTCGGGAGGCTGTACTGTTTCCGGTACAACCCATCGGTAAGCATTTCGTAAGCCTTGCGACTGTTAGAAATAAAAACTCGGAGAATTATTATGCAATATTAAGAAAGAATTAAATGCATGCGTAAAATCACCTTCACTTATTCATCAGTATTTCTGCATTCAGCAGGTCATGTTTTGAATTGACATTCAGGAAAAGGTGTTCCTTGTAAAATTCCAGGCCGGAATTGATAATCAATCGGTTAATACTGGTTTCTTCGAATAAATCAGGTAATTTATAATTTCCTTTCTGAATAAAACTTTCCATCTGATCAAGCACTGAAAGGCTGTAAAAACCGCAAAGCGGCTCGTAATGGCGATTTCCCTGCCAGGGAACTGCAACCTGATAACCGGCAGAATTTTCAAGGATAAACGAAAGTAATTCTTCAGATACAAAAGGAAGATCGCAGGAAAGAACCAGGTTTTTCTCAGTTTTACCTTGCCTCAAAGCTGAATATATTCCTCCCATCGGGCCTATCGCTGGAAACTCATCGGCTACCAGCTCATGGCCAAAGGAGTAGTATGCATCAGACGAAGTACTGATAATGATTTTGGAACACACGACGGAGAGTACTTCAATAGCATAGCTGATCAGCGGTTTCCCGCAAAGTTCAATCAGGCCTTTTTCGGTACCCATTCGGGAGCTTTTGCCGCCTGCAAGAATAATTCCGGTTACTGGCATGTTACTTTAATTCATGTTTGAAAAACAGGCAACTATCACCATAGCTCAGGAAACGGAAGTTGTTTGCCAATGCGTAATTGTAAGTATCTTTCCATTGTTCTCCGACAAATGCAGCAACAAGTAAAAGTAAGGTACTTTTGGGCTGATGGAAATTGGTGATAATAGCATCTGGAATATGATACGTATAGCCGGGAGCAATCATGAGTGAAGTTTCGCCATGTATTTCTGTCAGGCCGGCTTTTTCAAGTATATCGATCACACATTTTATTGCATCTTCGGTTGAAACATTCATTTCCGAAAGTTCCGAATACGGATCCCATTGTTCGACATGCAGTAAGGGTGATTCAGGTTTTTGCTGTAGCCATTTTACACCCTGCCAGTAAACGCTTTCGAGGCTACGGACCGTTGTTGTGCCAACGAGTGTGATAAAATTGTCTTTATACCTGAGAATTTCTTTCAGCAATTTTACTGTGACTATCACCTGCTCATAATGCATATGATGATCGCCAATTTTTTCGGAACTTACCGGTTTAAATGTGCCGGCACCTACATGTAAAGTAACAGATGCAGTTTGTATATTTTTCTTTGCCAGTGAGGAAAGTACTTCAGGAGTAAAATGCAAGCCGGCAGTAGGCGCTGCAACCGAACCGTCATTGCGGGCAAAAACAGTCTGGTAGCGGATATCATCATTTTCTGAAGCTTCGCGCGAAATGTATGGTGGAAGAGGAATTTTGCCAAAATGTTCCAGAACACGGGCAAACGTGAAGGCTATAGGATTCCACTCAAACTGAATCAGGAAAGTGGCTTCATTTCTTTCGATCATTCTGGCCGAAAGCTCAACTGCCGTTTCATCTATTTCACCTTCCAAATGCAGAACACCAGATTTCCATCGGCGGGCATGGCCTACCAGGCATTTCCATATACAGTTTTGTTTTTGCTGAAACGCAAGTTGAATATCATTGGTTGGCTCAACCGGCTCGAGACAGAATATCTCTATTTGTGCTCCGCCGGGTTTCCTAAACAATAGCCTTGCATGTACAACGCGGGTTTCATTTGATATAAGCAAACTATCCGGTGGAAAGTGAGCGGCAATATTTGAGAAAGTATCTTCCGATATGCGACCATCTTTCAGCAACAGTAATTTAGACGTATCGCGAATTTTGAGCGGGAACTGGGCAATTTGCCCGGTCGGCAGCGGGTAGTCAAATTCTTCAATACTGATATTGCGGAGGGAGTCAGGCATTTATAATAAAGATGATCAGGAGAGCAAAATTACTGTTTTTCCAGGTATCTGACTTCCGGCAAAATGGAATCACCAGAAAAAAGAAAAAGCCGGAATACTCCGGCTTCCCTGATTTTATCAAAACCATTTATCGTGAAATAATGAGTTTTTTAAACATAGTTCCGGATTTAGTTCTTAAAGCCACCGTATATAATCCGGCGGGGACGCTTTCCATATCGACCTTAGTTATAAATTTTCCATTAGCTCTGATATCATTCTTCTTCCAGATAAGTGCACCCAGACTATTATAGATTTCAATATTAAATAATTCACTTCCGGCACCAGCGATATTAAGGTTAAATGAGCCTGTGCTTGGGTTGGGATAGATATGGAAATAATCAGCAGATGAAGTTTCTTTGGTTGAAACAGGAAGCACAAGTATCGAATTGGATGGTTCAGAGACACATTCATTCAAAGTAACTTCAACATGATAAGTACCGATATACACTGCAATATGCTGCTGGCCTGTAGCACCAATAATTTCCACATCATCGAGGTACCATTGGTTACCGGAAGAGGAACTGCTAGTTAAAGTATCCCCGTGCTGGGTAATAACAGGTGAGGCTGGTACAGGATTCACCTGGATATTGAAGCCAGGAGATGTTGGACCGCTACCACAATCGTTCACACCACTAACTGATATTAAACCGGAAGAAGTATAACCAGAAAAATCAACTGTAACTGATGATGTTCCTGCCCCTGAAACAATAGTGGCACCCGAAGGAAAATTCCAATAGTAAGTTACTGCATTGCTTATTGGAGAAACAGAGAAAACCACACTATTTACTCCGGCACAAACTGAAGCAGGTCCTGTTATTGGCCCTGAAGATGCTGGTAATGGAGCAACATCCACATTAAAAATAGTAGGGGAAAGCGATTGGCAACCCAATTCATTTGTAAAATCAACGCTTACTATCTGATTTCCCGAACCGGTCCAATCAACAGTTATTGAGTTGGTTCCGGCACCAAATGTTAAGGTACCTCCTGAAGATACTTCCCAAATATAGTTTTCGTAACCCACTTGCGTTGTATAAACCACACCAGCGGTACCGGAGCAAATCGCGTTCTGACCCGAAATTTGTGGTACCGGAATAGATTTCACCAACACATTATAGGTTTCAGGTAGTATAGAGTAACAACCTGAAGTATTCTGGTAATTTACTGAAATGCTTCTTGAACCGGCTGTCCCCCAATCAACGGTAACCGAATTTGAATTCAACCCACCTGTAATTATTCCACCATAAGAAATAGTCCAGACATAATTTGTGAAACCAGGTTCAGTGGCATAGGTATTGTTATTTGAACCGGCACAAAGCGAATTAGGCCCTGAAATGGTAGGAGTTGGAGAGGAAAAAATATCCAAAGTTCCATGAACGTAATTCAGGGCATAATTAGCAGAAGATAGGCCAGAAGGAATGATTTCATAACTACCCGGATTAACGGCTGTAACTGCACTTCCTCCGAACGCTAATGTACCAGCAAGTACTCCCTGATCTTCTCCGCTGACAAAACCGCTATAAGTAACCGTAAAACCGGTAAAAACAGTACTGTCAAAACACTTAATTTTATTATCAGCTTCAACATTAAGATCTTTAGGCGTAATGCTGAACGTGGTTTCAGTAGAAACCGTAAGTAGATAATTTGGGCTGGCAGTAAGGTTTCCTAATGTATAAATATAAAGGCCAGCATTTTCGCCGGGGCTCCGGCTTATTTCACCTGAAATAACATCAGTTCCGATAAGACCTGGTGCAACTGTATATGCGAAAATCGCAGGATCAGCATCACCATATTCTTTACTCTGGCCGGCAACAGCAGTTATAACTATTGGTTTTGCGGCTATAAATAATGTAGCATTTCCGTTTGTAATTGCCACAGGGATACAATCTCCGGTAACAATACAACGGTATTTATAGCCACTCATATTAATTGCAGGAAGCGAAATATTAAGTACAGGTGATGTTGAATTTGAATAAATTCCACCATTTGTAATATCCGAAAACCCTGATCCGCTATCTTCCTGCCATTTATAGGTAACAGCATCTGAGGCAATTACGGCAAAGGAAGCTGATGTTCCAAAAATTAAGGATTGGTCGGTGGGTTGTGTCGTAATTGCCGGAGGAATACAGAACGGAGTGTATTCCCAGAAGTCTTTGGTTTTAACTCCCCCGGGATCATAAAAGCCACTTCCGACAAATACCTTACTATCAATGCTAAAGCCAACAGAAGTTGTTCTTTGATGCCCGCCAAAATCAGTCCGTTTCACCCACAAATCTGCACCAGGATCATACTCCCAGAAATCCTTTGCAAATCCTCCTCCTATATCGCCGAGACCAATAAAACCGTTTGAGCCATTACTACATCCAATAGCACCAAATCTTGCGACACCGCCAAAGTTGGCCTTGGATGTCCAGGTATCCGTTTCGGGGTTGTATTCAAAAAAACTTTTTGACAAAGAACCTGTTGATCCAGTTCCAATATAGCCCTTGATACCTATACTAAACCCTGTTGCCCAGGATCTACCTAAAGTTCCAACATTTGCTTTCTGAGTCCATGTATCCGTTGCCGGGTCATACTCCCAAAAATCGTTTAATTTTGTATCAAAGGCATCAGCTAATTCTCCGGTACCCATATATCCTTTTGAGCCAATACTGAATCCTAATGCGGCATCCCTTGGAATTCCACCAAAGTCAGCCTTTTTAGTCCAGCTATTGGAAGTGGGGTTATATTCCCAGAAATCATTTTTCTGGATCCCATCATTACCTGTCCCAATATATCCTTTTGCTCCAATACTAAAACCGGCTGCAAAAAATCTTGCAGTACCTCCGAAATCAGCTTTTTGTGACCAGGTATTTGTTGCAGGATCAAATTCCCAGAAATCTTTATGCCTTCCAAGTCCATATCCGGTACCAATATAGCCCTTTGTTCCAATACTAAACCCTACCGCTCCGTATCTTGCTACTCCTCCAAAATCACTTTTTTGCGTCCAGGAATCTGGTAGCTGAGCTATTGATGGACCTGAGAATACAAGAATCACTGTAGAAAGCAGGAAGATTGTTATACTATTTTTCATCTGTATGATTATATTTCGTTATAAAACTTTCATTTTTCTTAACTCCCCTTCGTTTACACTTGGAGGCATTTCTCCATTTTTAAGTTTTTCAATTACAAGCTTTGCTACCTTTTCCGCATCAGATTTTCTTTTAAATCCTTCATTACCTTTTATTCCCGGAATACTTGTTTGATGTATCAAAAGTTTTTTCTCTTTAAATATGTCATAACACCATGTATTGTTAGTTGACTGAGTTATGACAAAGCTATAAATAGTGTCTTTTTGCTTTTCATTTTGTATACTGATCAAACCACAAGCCAATTGACCAGCTGATGCATGCGCAGCAACAGTATTCAAAACAGTAATTAGACATAGTAGTGATAGATATTTCATTGACTGACTATTGGGATGTATAGGGTTAGAAAATTCTATTTTAATTTATAAACAATGTAGGACGCATTACATTTTTATAGAAAATTGGCTTTGGGTAGTTAAGTTACTCTCAAACATGGACTAAACATAAATCCGTATCAAGATTTTTGTGTTTACAACTGAGTTTATTTACATAATCGGATTCGAAAGTAATTTGAACTTACATTTAGCAAACAGAATTTCATCAAGGGAATGCAACAAATGTCGTTTAATTTTTCTTGCTAAAGAACAAAACTAGTTTTCTCAGTAGAAAATTATGTAGTTGCAAGACGTATTAGCTTGTAAATATTGAAGAGCACTTGGATGACTGAAAAGCAAGTACAAATTTTTGAAATAACCATAACAATAAATATACCAAATTAATAACTATTTGATTATATGCATTATAGATAATATTGATAATATAAATATTTCCCATTAATAAACTCTTGTCCCAAAAAGACAAATTATTAGTTCAATTCCCAAAAAGAAATATAAGCAACCTAAATGGGACAAGATGATCAACTATGTTACAACACAATAACAAATTAATATCAATCTTTTTCCTGTCTCTGGTTTTGATAACTATAAAGTGCCCTTACTTTCTGACAGCTGTTAATACAAAAATTGGATATTCCAACTCAGCCTCTTGAATATTTTTTTTCTTAATCACAAAGCACTGTTTATTCTTACTGTTTTCGAAGCCGCTTTTTTTCAATTGAGCACCTAGTTGATTCACTTCAAACCCTAAATGCCCGTTAAATCCTTCGCCATGAAAAGTACCATCTTCCGCATACAAATCAGCAATTGCAAGGTATCCGCCAGGGTTTAATAAGCTATGAAATTTTTGCAGCATGGCATCAATATCATTCACATGATGCATAACCATCTGGTTGTAAATAATATCAAATTTACCATCATAGTCCTGGTGTTCCAGATCGAAAAACAGGGGTTTCATGTTTACAATATTCTGTTCAGCAATTTTTTCTTCCGTAACTGCTATCATTTCCCTCGAATTATCCATCAGGGTTATTTCAGCAAACTGATCTTTTAATACGAAACTTAACAATGCTGTTCCTGAACCATATTCGAGAGCCTTCATGCCCTTTTGAATTGGAATCATTTCAAGCATTGCTTTTGCAACGGCTTCGGATCTGTCAATATAACGTTGGTTTTTATCCCAGTCGCGGGCTCTGTCGTCGAATTCGCTCACTTTTTTTAAGTTTATGGTTAATGGTTAAGCAGTTAATAGTAAGCGGGGAAATGGAAAATAGTTCGATTTGCTTGTTTTTTTTGAATGGTAAAAGTTCCCAGGTATAATTTACCAACTGGTTATTGAATTAAGCCAACTTCAAACACATCAAATCCATTTTCCTTTGCCATTTGCATAGCCGACTGATTCTGCATTATGGCGCCTCCCCAGTAATTATGGTCATAGACGTGCGGTGTTTTAAACCAGCTGTCAATATTCATTATGATTTCTATTTGCCGCGTTTTGTTTTCCTCAACGGTGAACGCGGAATTGGGTAGCTTTACATTAAAATAATTTTGCACAAAAGCATAAATAGAATCTACTTCAATCACATTGCTTTTGTACAACTGCCCGATTCCCATATGAAAAGCATAGCTTTTTATCACATTTGCATTATCCTTCCAACTGCCGTTAATCATCATATAATGGTAACCTCCGCCTAAAATATCGGGCCACATCATATTTACTTCGGGCGGATTAACAAACATAAACGATTTGTTTTTCTCCCCGGTAATCCCGAAA
>JBBQUX010000130.1:0-8427 GCA_038212135.1 Bacteroidales bacterium
GAGCAAACTCTACCTCCTGGAAATTATGTAGGAATTAAGATTGAAGGAATGGTTCCTACAATAAATTATCAAATAAAAGTTGAACAAGAAGATAGATTGCCAGCAGTTCCAAGTGTTCCGGTGACTGTCGCCATTGGTGAAACTGCATGTGATCTTGATCCACTAATCACTGAATATAATACATTTATCGAAAAGAAATATATTGACAAAACAGAAGAAGGTTACAAGGAAATATATACACAAATTAAGAAATTATTAGATAAAAGTAATTGCGAAAACAATTCAGATGCAAAAGGTATTGCATCAACGATTGTTAAAAGGTATTCTACATTCCAGCCCTTGTTAATGAATATTACACTCGGCGAGGATATCACAATAACAATAATACGAAGGAACGAAACAAATACTTCAGATGAAAAGACTTGGATTTTCAAATATAAAACAAAAGATCGTGGAAAGTTTTTTATCACTTACGGATTTGCTTTTGCACCAAAAGCTTGGGAACCAGATAGCTATTATACAAAAGAACTTGCAGTGGATTCTTTCAGTATTCAAAAACAAACTTCTCCCGGTAAACTTGAATTCACTTATTCACCTACTATTTTATTCAATTGGGTGCCAACTGCGAAAATCAACCAAAATTGGAATCTATGCTTTACTGCTGGGGTTGGTGCGAATACAGATAATTTCGCAGTTTTAGCTGGAGGATCACTATTGTTCAATCAAACAATAGGTATATCAATTGGGGGTACTTTTTATAGCCAAAACAGGCTTTATGGTCAATATAATGAAAACGACATTGTTAAAACCACATTAACTGATGATCAACTACATACATCCATTCATAGATTAAATGCTTATATCGCAATTATTTTCAGATTAAATGAAAATCCTTTTGAGAAGAAAAGTCAATGATTGTGAAGGCAATTCATTTTAATTATCTGTTTGTATGAATAGTAAAACAGATTCTACGGAGTATGATATACAATTTCTTTTCCAAATAATATCATGAATTAAAATCCTCCTTTACTTTTAACTGCGCATATTCATTAAACCTCAAAAAATCGAATACTCAAGCTAACACCTAACAACATGAAAGCCTCATCCATCACAGCCCACGAAAACTCTTTCCAGTCCACCGGATTGGATGCTTTCGGAAAAAAATTCATTTTGACAGAAGGAACATATACAATTAACGGCACAACCGAAACTATTAAAATAATGAATTGTGCCAGGGACAATGGTGCTAAATCCTTTTATTACCAGGAAGAAACAGTCAAAAAGAAGATTGTACTTCATTTCACTATGGGATATCTGAAAGGCGACATTGCAACTTTGACAAATCAACATGTTTCAGTGCCATTCGTGGTAGGACGAAACGGAATCATATACAACTTGTTCGCTTCCAAATTCTGGAGTTACCATTTAGGTCCCGGTGCAGTAGGCGGCAACACAGCCATGAGTAAGGGATGTATTGGTATTGAAATTTCGAACATCGGACCTTTAAAAAAAGTTGGAGATAATCTGGTAACCACATATTTCCGACACCGACATTTATTGTTCGTTGGCTGAGACACAGTTTTACACCAAATTGAATAGCAAATACCGGAATTTCGAATACTTTGCAACTTATACAGCTGCCCAGTATGAGGCAATCAGCCAGTTGCTTAAGTTTCTGTGTGCAAAGTATAATCTTCCAAAAACTTTCTTGAATGAACCTGAGCGATATGCTATCATGACAGATACCTCCTTTAAAAACTTCGTTGGCATTGTAAGTCATGTCAATTGCCGGCCAGATAAAGTAGATATTGGGTCTGCTTTTGACTGGAACAAAATTATGTAAGTCTGTATGTAAATAATAATAAAACCAACATCAGATGAAAAGGACTAAACTGTAATTTCCGCCTAACAGATATGTAACTCGCGCAACACCTAATACTCAATTGTGGTTGAATGCTAAAAAGACCTCTCTTTTTAAGTGAGGTTTTTTTATGGGGTGGAAAAAAAAATATAATTGGCTGAACTTAGTATATTTAAATAAATTCTATATTTGTTAGGGAAATTTATATTTATAGCTTTGTGCTTGATTAAAAGAGGAAAATTGCAAATTAGCATCTTATATGGCTCAAAGACCTCAGGGACTTTTAACTGTCAAAACAGTCATTGAAGCCCCTAAAGTCCCAAAAACGAAAAGAAAAAATGCCCGAAAACTCCGAAGGCTTTATCCCAAAACATGGAGGTTACCGAAGTCTGATCACTTATCAGAAATCGGAAATAATCTATGATGGCACGGTATATTTCTGAAACCGATTTTTTCGTAAGTACGATCGCACCATTGATCAAATGGTGCAGGCAGCCCGTTCGGGCAAACAAAATATTGCCGAAGCCAGCATGGCATCGGGTACATCAAAAGAAGCAGAAATTAAACTCACCAACGTAGCCAGAGTCAGCCTCGAAGAATTACTGATTGACTACCAGGATTTTCTGAGAACAAATAAATTACAGGAATGGGAAAAAGAAAGCAGGCTGGTAGTTCGTCTTCGTGAGTTGAACAAAACGCCCAATGCTACATATGAAACTTTTAAACGAGGTAATGAAAATGTGAACCCTGAAATATGCGCTAATGTTTTGATAGGATTAATAAAAGTTACCGGTTATCTGCTTAGCCGGCAGTTAAAAGCACAGGAAACCGCTTTTATTAACTAAGGCGGAATGCGGGAGCGTATGACAACTGCAAGAATTAATAAGCGAAATAAAGGAATTTAACTAATTCATAATTGACACCAAACTATGAATTCAACCTTGCAACTTACGTTTCAAAAAAAAGCAGTAAAAAAATCTATTCTTAAATCAGAGATAAATACAAATATTGAACACAACAAAAGAGGATTGAAGAAAAAAAACGAAAATTGAAAGATTAGGGCGATATCTGGTTAATAAAAGGTACTGAATTTGTAAAAAGCTATAATAATTAATTATAGAAATATGGAGCCTTGTACCAGGTTTTCGCCTGATAAAAACTCCTACATTTACCCCTTTAATCTATCCCCCTTTCCCCCATGAAAAATACGCTTATCACTTTTAACTTTTTCCTCTTTTTATTACTAAATATCCCCGCTTTTACGCAAAACAATTTCGTTGCCTCGGGCAGTTCTACCAAGACTGCCACCGGCGAAGTAAATACTTCTATCGGGCTAGCAGCCTATGTTTCCGACAGCAGTTTCGTAGGTTCTGTCTCCGAGGGAAACCAGCAAACCTACGATATTATTGATGGAATAATTCAAATACCTGATGATGGATATTCAGTAAAAGCCTTTCCAAATCCATTTCCGGCGAATATTTATATTACCATAGCCGGCGAAAAGACAGAAACAGTTGATGTGGAATTGTATGGGCCGAATGGCAACCTGCTGATACACGAAACCTTCGCCACAGAGGATTACTGCCTGAAAACGGAGAGGCTGACTGCAGGAGCATACATAATACTGATTCGCTCAAAAAGCTTCGAAACACGCAGTTATAAACTTATAAAAAACAAGTAACCTATGAAAAAGCAATCTCTATTCCTTTTTTGCCTATTAATTTCCGTAATCATGGTTGCGCAATCGCCGCAGCGGTTCAGCTACCAGGCGGTGATACGCGATGCACAATCGGCCTTGGTTAAAAATATGGCTATAGGCGCACGGTTCACGCTGCTGCAAGGCAGTATGAACGGCGATGCTGTGTACATCGAAACCCAAACAGTGCAAAGCAACACCAATGGGCTGATTACTGCCGAAATAGGTGCGGGAACTGTAGTTTCAGGAATTTTTGATTCCATTGTATGGCCGGAAGGGTCCTATTTTATTAAATCGGAATTCGATCCGCAGGGAGGCTCAAACTATACTTTGAGTACTTCCAGCCAACTTCTGAGCGTACCCTACGCCATGCATGCCAATACGGCATTTACATCAAAAACAGCAGAAAACGGCCTGAAAAACGGAACGGAAGTGGGTGAAATGATTTTCTGGAACGGCACAACCTGGGACAAAGTTCAACCAGGATTTTTTGGGCAAACTCTTGTATATTGCAACGGCAAACCAACTTGGGGACCTTGCCCGGAAGCTATCAGTCTTACTACTCACGAAGCTACCGGAATAGGATCCAATTATGCGGAAGTAAAAATTTCAATACATGTAATTCCCAATTTTTCATTTGGAAATATCTCAATTCACTACAGTAAACAACCCATTCCGACTGTTAATGATCTGGTAACAATTGCATTTGAATACCACGATACAATCGCTACTTGTTATCTGGAAAACCTGGAAATGGGTACGACCTACTATGCCCGATCAGCAGCATGGACAAATTATGGAGATGTATATGGCAATATCATCAGTTTTACTACTTCGCCTACACCTACTCTTGTATTAGGACAGAAATATGCAGGTGGAAACATTTTTTACCTCGATGGAAGTGGACAGCATGGATTAACCGCAGCCGGAGAAAACCTTATCAACGCTACATGGGGATGCTATGGAACCCTGATCGGGAGCGGGGCCCAGAATTCAGGCGTTGGATATGGCCATTCCAATACCCAGGCAATTATAAATGGATGTTATGAATCGTATATTGCCGCAGCCGCCAGCACAATGATAAACAGTGGAAATTATAATGATTGGTATCTGCCAACAGTTGAAGAACTCAGGCTTATTTTCCTTAACCTGATTGACGAAAACATACCAGGTTATATTCAGCAGGAATATTGGACCTCTACCGAATATAATATCAATAATGCATATTACCTGGATAGTGCAATGGGGCAGAAAACAGGAAATAAGGATGAATGGAAAAATGTTATGGGAATTAGAGGGTTCTGAGAATACAAATGAGCAGAGTGTTGGCAATGGTATTAAATTACCATTCACATTCCGGGGTTACCAGTAAGCAAAACCGTCAAATGAAATATTTAGCACTTTTCATCTTCCTTATAAGTTCCGAATTTCTTCTTGCCCAGGATGAAGTCTCAGTATTTGACAACCAGATTAAGCTGGAAGAAGGCGTTTATACCTCACTTTCTGAAATTCTTGAAAATAGCCCTAAATATTATGATTGCCGGTTTGAATATAAAGTGGATTACTGGTTTGGTAAAACGTCAATTTATTATTTTGATAAAACAGGAACCAGGCATGAGTTTAATGACACAATTCTGCTGATAGTTGAGGATGGGGTCAGGTATGTGAATTTTAAAAACCATTTTTGCAAGCTGATTCTGACCGGTGCTATCTCCACGTTTTATATCGAAAATACATACCTATATGCCAATGGTCAAAATCTTGTTGATACCAGGTTATATTTCTGGGATGTACTAACAGGTTTGATAAATAAGTTGAATCGCAATACGATTGATGAAGTTCTTCAGAGAGACAACTTTATTTACTCAACCTATTCGGGCATTTCTGATTCAAAAAAAGAGAAGACCTTATACTCCTATATCTTAAAATACAACTCACGGAACCCAATACTCATTGGGAAGCAATAAATTAATCTGCTTTAGTTTTAAGTCACTTACCGGAGAGCGTTGCCATCTGACCAAGGATTTATTAACGGAGAGCAATCCGTATTTACCCTAACTTTGTGCTTCCAAATGAGAACAGCAACAAAGGGTTACTTATATGCTTTAATCGCGACCATTTGCGGGTCGCTGGTATACCTGTTCAGCAAAGCTGCTCTGAATGAAATTACTCTTCCGCAGTTTGGGTTCTGGTGGTTTCTCACAGCCATTTTCTGGAACAGCCTTATGGCTGCACATCCCAGGGGTGGCTTTTCAGTAAAGTTATTTTCCCGCAGTGATTACCGTACTTTACTGTATATCGGGCTTATTGAAATTGTCGCTACTTCTTCCTTCTACGCAGCCATCGAGGTTTCACCCAATCCGGCTATTCCTTCATTCCTGCGAAATCTCGAATATTTATTTGTTTCGGTTCTCGGTTTCATTCTGCTTGGCGAGAGGTTTGGAAAAGTTGCACTTGCAGGTGCGCTCCTTACTCTGTCGGGAGCATTTATTATCAGTTTAAGAACAAATACTTCCGATAGTTTTTTCACGGCAGCTTCAGGGCTTATGCTGCTTTCCACATCGTTTTATGCAGTACGCACTATCCTCGCAAAAAAACATATCCGCGATATAAGCCCGGTAGTACTGGCTATCAACAGGGCCGTTTTCCTGCTTATGTTTGCACTAATCTTCATGATCTCAGGCAGGCTGAACTTCCTGATTCCTACTCATGCTTTTATCAATATTTTAGCAGGTTCATTTGTCGGCCCGTTTCTGACTTCCATATTTCAATATTCAGCACTGCGTTATATTCCGGCATCCCGATCAGCCATAGTTCAAAGTACTACCGGCTTGTTCGTGCTTTTTGGGGCTTTTCTTATCTTTGGTAATCTTCCTACCTTTGTTCAGATTTCGGGCGGCATAGTTGCCATGGTTGGAGTAGTACTTATGATGCGAAAAGAACCGGCAAACGACTTATCCTGATGAAATGGATTTATTTAACAGCTGATTCTATACTCCTGCTTTTTTTTATACCGCTTACTAAGCGGTTATTAATTTTCATCAGATTAAAAATTCATTGTCAACCATTTTGAAAAGCAATTACATATGAAAAAAGCAATCATTTTACTTGCAATGTTTTTAACATTTGGCATCGCCAGGTCTCAAAACTTAAACAACGAACCTGCCCGATTTGTATCCGGAACAGGAATAAAAGGCATGAAACTCACAACCCGGCTTCCATACATGAACCCTGGCATCGGGTTGCCCGACTGCACAATTCTAAACCAGGAAATTCTGATAAAAGGCGATGAAGGTATTCTGATGACTGGTTTCTTCGGCCTCGACCGGAGTATCGGAAATGGGGAGTTTGTTCCAAAACCTTAATATATTTGCACTTTCACAACCTAAAACTTAAATCTTTTCAAATATGAAAATAAATATCTTCACTTTACTCATCTGTTTTCTCACACTGTCATCAACAGCCCAGCCCGGCGGAGGCCTCAACTGGATGCCTGACGGCAACAGCTTCACTACACTGGATAAATATTCAATAATTAAAACTGAATTACCTTCTCTGCAAAAGGTCGTTTTATTTGATTTCGGGAAGCTTTTACCCAGGGATGAAACAAATCCCAGAACTATTTCTTCATACGCACTGTCGAAGGATTTAAAGCAGGTTCTATTAAAAATAAATACGGAGACCCTTTACCACAAAACCACCGGTGAAGTATGGGTGTATAATGCAACAGATGAAAAAATTGTGCAGTTAGGGAAAAACCTGCGAACCGATGGCCTGATGTATCCCAAACTTTCGCCCGATGGAACTAAAGTTGCTTACGTATACCAGGATAAATCAAACGATAAAGTGGTGGTTTACAACCTGTATGTTGAAGATCTGAATACCGGGAAAACAAAACAGCTCACTTTCGATACACGCGACCGAAGCATTAACGGAACTTTCGACTGGGTATATTCTGAAGAACTTTTCTGTACCGATGGGTTCAGGTGGAGCCCCGATGGCACCCGTATTGCATATTGGAATGTGGATGCCTCGCAGGTGCGTAATTATTTGATGCTCAATACAACTGATTCCATTTACCCATTTACTGTAGCCGTTGAATACCCAAAAGCCGGCGAAGACCCTTCACCTGCAAAAATCGGTGTTGTGGATGTAACCAACGCCAAAACAAAATGGATGGATATAGAAGGCGATCCCCGTCAGCATTACCTTACAAAGATGGAATGGTCGTCGAAAAACGAACTGATCATTCAGCAGTTGAACCGCAAACAGAATGTCTCGAAACTCTGGCTGGCAAATATCACTTCAGGTTCAGCAAAAGTATTGTGGAGCGATACCGATAAAGCCTGGATCGACATTGAAGCCACCTGGAATACCAACGACAACGCAGGCTGGAACTGGATTGAAGGAGGCAAAGCCTTCGTGTGGGCCAGCGAAAAAGACGGCTGGCGACACTTGTATCGCATTGGTATGGATGGAAGGGAAAGCCTGATTACCAAAGGAGATTTTGATGTCATAAAGATTTATCTGATTGATGAGCCTGACAACCTGGTGTATTTTGCGGCAACACCCGAAAATGCTACACAGCGATATCTTTTCTGCACGAAACTGGATGGCTCGGAAGCACCTCGTCGCATTTCGCCTTCAGATTTTACCGGAACTAACGATTATTTGCTTTCGCCAAACGGAAAATGGGCTCGCCATATTTTTTCGAGCCATTTATACCCGACTGCCGCTGAATGGATTGCCTTGCCCACGCATACTCCGGTCGATCCTTCAAAAAGCATCCTGAGTAACCTGAAAGAAGATCCTATGGGAAAGCAGATTTCCTTCTTTAAAGTAACTACCGAAGACGGAATAACCTTAGATG
>JBBQUX010000131.1:0-8335 GCA_038212135.1 Bacteroidales bacterium
GAATTTCGAAGTTATGATGTTATTGTATTGTTAGCGCATCAATAATATTTCTGCAATTTCAAAATTATCCCGAAAACAGAATTTTTATTATCCAATTCAATATTTCTTGTTTTCACTTCATTATTCGATATTCATTATTCAATGTTCATTATTCAATTCTTTTTTGGTTCTGGCTTGTCCAGGTTAGGTAAGTAAAAACAAACATTGAGAGGCAACAGATTAATGATTAATTTTTTTTGCTGATTCCTGAACAAAATTCAAACATGTAAGTTTATAAATTAACTAATGTTTTGTTCATTTAAAAATCACAATCATGAAACACGCTTATTCAATTTCCCTTTTTATTGCTATTTTGGCAATTTCTATCCAATCTGTTCAGGCACAAGGCAAACACAGTATCGGTATTCGGGCTGGTTATCAAAGCTCGGGTCTTTTTAACGGCAGCGACAGGGTTTCCGGCACATCGAATTATGGTAGCTTTTATGTTGGAGCATTCAAAGAGAAAAAAATTCTTCCTTTCCTTCATTGGGGAACTGGGCTTGAGTATTGCCAGAATGGTGCCGGACTGTCTGACAACAACAAGCAGGTAATTAAATACCTCGGGATTCCGGTTCATCTGAAAGCCAAAGTTGGTCCGGTTTACGCTCTGGCAGGTGTTCAGCCTAAAGTAAAGTTATCGGAACAAATAATTATTGATGACGAAAAAACAAGTCCTACAGACGATCAGAAATCCAAAACCTTTGATTTACCAGCTTATGGAGGACTTGGTATAAATATACTGATCGTTTCGATAGAGACCCGGTTTTATTACAGTATGATAGAAACAAATCACGGTGCGCGAAATGCTTACTTGCAGGTAGGAGCCACACTGCACCTCTAAAAACCCGAAATACCGGAGACAAAATACTGCAATTTATTGACAACAATTATATCGCAAAGTTTGCCAGAAACAAATCACATTAAAATGGTGCCATGTTTCTGGCAATTATTATGAATCGGGAATTGAAGGTACTGCTGCGCAAATTCAATAACTGTATCCATAATAAATAAAGTATTATTTTTGTATTTCACATGTTTCGGAATTGAATCCATTAACAAATTGGAAAAACTTAAAAATTATCATGAAATTATATTCTCTTCATTTGTTACGGGATTTTCTTTAAAGGATAATCTGTTGAAGTGTTCGATCCATTCCATTTTATATTATAACTTTATGCAATTAATTTTGTAATAAGAAGCAGAAGATTCCGAAGCCATGCAAATAAACTCTGGGAAAATACTTAAAACAATTTTGAAAGTATTACTCTATTTACTGAGTTTAATTGTGGCACTTCTAATTTTAGCTCTGCTGTATATCCGAACTGAAAAAGGCCAGAATATTATCAGGAAAGAGGCTGTAAGTTATCTCAGCAAAAAACTGGGAACTCCTGTTTACATCGGAAAATTCAGAACCAATTTATTGACGCATATTGAAATTCAAGGAATTACACTTGAAGACCAATCAAAGGAATTACTCCTTCATGCAGGTGAAATTCATATAGATTTTCAACTCTTAGCTTTACTCAATAATACCCTTTCTGTAAGTCAATTATCAATTGATACACTTGATTTCAGAATGGCCCGGGCCGAAAATGATTCGGTTTTTAATTTTGATTTTATTATACAGGCATTTTCAGGAACTCCTTCACCCGAAAAAAACGAATATACAACCGGGAATTCTATGGCTTTTGATATTGGCAAACTGTCAATCAAACAGTTACACTATATAATGGACGACAAATATGGCCATCAGTTTTATGATGTAAAATCCGGGCTAATTGCCGCAAATATTGACAAAATAGATCTGGAAAATCAGCTGTATAAAATTAAAATTTTTGAAACAGAAGGAGTTACAGCAAAGCTAGATATAGGTACTCCTGATTCGCAAACTTCAGATATAGAAAGCGAAGGGCTCCTTCCACAGATTGTTATTGATAAAATATCACTTCTTAATAATAGCTTTTCAGTGAAGATGCCGGCAGTCGGATACCAGTCCGAAACAAGTATTCACAATTTTTATGCTGAAAGTTTGAATCTGAATCTGAATACAAACAAAATTGATCTCAAACAATTGTTGATCGATCAGCATCAGAGTCAAATAGTTATTGAAACAACTGAAGCCAAACCCACTACAGAAAAAACTGTTGAACCTGAAATTTCGGAAAGCGTACCTTTTTCGGTTACTATAGGCAGTGTTAATCTGAAGGAGAATGATTTGAAATACGACCATGAAAGTGAAACCGAGAAAGTGAACTCAGATTTCAACCAGGAACATATCCACCTGAAAGAACTCCAGCTCCTACTCGAAGATTTTACTTTCGATGGATCCACGATTCAGGGAATTGTTCAAAAGTTTCAGGCAAAGGAGCAATGCGGGCTGGATATTCAGCAGCTGAGTTCAGGATTTTTATACTCTGATAGTGGTATAGTACTCGATAAATTTCTTCTGAAAACCGCTTCATCTGATATTGACGGAAATTTTAAAATCAGCTATGAATCTTTAGCTGCAATAAGTAAAAATCCGGGGCTGTTGGGATTTGAAATTGATCTGACCAGGATGCTGCTTGCAAGTAATGATATGAAGCATTTCCGAACCATGGTTGGTACTAATCAGGATATCCAAAAACTACTTGCTGATAATATTTACCTCGAAGGCAAACTGAAAGGAAAAGTAGCCGACATGAATATCGAAAATCTGAAGATAGAAACCAGTGGAATCAGGCTATCAGCATCAGGTAAAATAGCTGGTCTGCCCGATCCCAATCAGTTGCTGGCATCCATAAACCTCAAAGAATTCAGCGGATCAACTAAAAGCTTATCCGGACTTTTACCGGCAGGAAGCATTCCGCCGAACATAGCTGCCGATGAAAGTTTCAACCTGAAAGGTAAACTTAGCGATAAAAAAGGCGCATATACTTTTGATCTTGTAATGAGAAGCAGTGCCGGCAACCTGGTGCTCAAAGGAAATGTAAAACAACTTCCCGGTGCTGATAAACTATCATACAACATTCATGCACAGTCGGATGGATTGCAATTGGACAAGATTATGATGGATACCTTATATGGGAATACAGTTTTCGATATACAGGCAAACGGAAAAGGAATAAGCACCGAAACAGCTGAAGCACAGGTAAAAGCATTAATTCCGGAAGTCTATTTCAAAGGCTATGATTATAAAAACATAGATTTAAATGCTGCAATTTCAGCGTCCATTGTTGATGCCAACTTTCAGATAAATGATAGTGCCGTTACCACTGAACTTGTTGCAAGTTACTCGCTCGATAGTTTAAACCCTTTGTTAAAAGCAACCGTACTTATCGATAATATCGACCTGCAACGCCTTGGTTTTATCACTGATACGCTAAAGTTTAACGGCGATATAGTGGCAGATTTAACTACAGTTAATGCAAAACACGTTAACGGAACTATACTTATTCCGCATATTGAAATAACAAAAGATTTACATGTCTACAAGCTCGATTCCATAAGCCTGGATGCTGTGAATGTGGATTCGGCTCAAACCATTGCAATAAAGTCTCCGTTTCTTGACATGAACCTGGATGGATATTATGAAATGTACGTCCTTCCTTCTGTAGCCCAAAACCTGCTGTTCGATTTCCTGACCGTTTATCCCCCAACCGGAACTATTTTCAAACCTGCCTACGCCAAATTAAAGGGTGAACTGAGATATCATCCCGTGATAACAGCATTTGTTCCCAGCTTAACCTCAATGCAAACCATTAAGTTTGGAAGTATCGTAAATACAAAGGAGAAAGAACTGATGTTTGCATTTTCATTACCGGGAGCGGTTTACGGTGATTTCTTAATTGATAGCACGGTCTTTGGTTTTCGAACTTTACATGATACTCTCCAGTACGAGCTTGATTCTTACGGCTTTAAAAATTCTTCTATAACTCTTAACCATTCATTTATCGAAGGAAATGCCAGAGACGGAGTTATTAATTGGGACATTAAATTAAACGATAAAAATGATTCCTTAAAATACAACCTGGCCGGAAATATTATTAATGATACTACGAAATTTGTATTGCATTTAAATGAAGATCAACTTATTAATACGGAGAAATGGAGTACAAATACTGATAATAAAACTGAGTATACTGCATCAAAGCATATTCGTACAAACCTCTCAATCTCATCCGGAAAACGACTATTATCATTACAGTCATCAGAAGTTGAAAACGGATTGCCATTGGATTTGAAACTTGTTGATTTCCCGATTACTACAGTCACGAAAATTATTGCTGCAGACACAACCATGGCCTCAGGAACCATAAATGGTTTGGCCCAACTGATCAGTTTCGAGCCGTTGTTATTTTCGGCCGATCTTAAAATCGACAGTTTAAAAGTATATGATGTTGCTACCGGAAATTTAAGCATTAATGCAAATAATGAACCAGGCATCGGGTATAAGGCAAAAATAAATCTTTTGGGAACGGAGAATGATCTTGACATCAATGCTACATATTCGGATAAAGGAGAATTGAGTGGGAAACTCGATATCAGGAAATTCAATATTCAAACACTGGATCCTTTTCTGAAATCAATGATAAGGGACCTGGAGGGAAGCATCAACGGTAATGTCGCATTCGAAGGTACCATTGACAAACCACTTATGAACGGAGAATTAAACATTATGGATATACAGGGGACCTACAGTGCTTATAACACATTTTTCAGGATTCCGGACGAGCAAATAAAATTAAACAAAAACGGAATGGTGCTGAATGATTTTGTGGTTTATGACAGCACAGGAAACACAGCCAGAGTGAATGGACAAATACATACCACTGATTACCGGAATTACAATTTTGATCTTGCTGTAAAAACAGATCATTTTATGGCGTTGAACAAGAAGTCAGCACCTGAACAGGATTATTATGGCCCTGCGTATTTTACTTCTGACTTACGGATTACGAGTTTAGGTGAAATATTAACTGTAAAAGGAGATGTAAAGGTGGATGAAAAGTCTGTTATAAATATTGAATTGGGTAGTGTAGATACTACCGTAGCTTCCAACAACGGTATTATCGTTTATGTTGATTCACTTGAATCGGCCGACAGCGCTATATTTATGGCTATAAAAACCGAACTGCAAAAGTATGCCTCATCCATGAAGTTGGGATTGGCACTGAACCTGGAAATGACTAAAACATCAAAACTTAATATTTTCTTGGATAAAACAGGAGGCGATTTTATGAAAGTTGCCGGTGATGCCAACCTGACCATAAGCCAGCAACCCGGTGGACAAATGGATATGCAGGGAAAATTTACCATCGATAACGGTGAATACCAGATGACGATCGGCCAGTTTATAAAACGGAAGTTTAAGGTACAGAAAGGAAGTTCGATACAGTGGAACGGATCACCAACCGATGCCAATATTGATTTAACAGCTATTTACGAGGTGAAAACTACTGCAGAAGCCATACTTACCGGCTCACAAACTACAAATAAAGGCGCGTATAAACAGAACTTGCCATTTGAAGTATACCTTATGCTGAAGAATAAACTGATGCAGCCATCTATCAGTTTTAAACTCGATATGCCTCAAAAAGAACAAAATGCATTCGGCGGGATTGTTTATGCAAGGGTTAAACAACTCAATCTGAATGAATCGGAACTCAATAAGCAGGTGATGGGATTGCTGGTGCTAAACCAGTTTATTCCTCAGGATCCATTGTCGTCAGGTTCGGGTTCGGGCTCCTTTCAACTTATTAACTACGAGGAAATTGCCCGGAGTACTGCCGGCAGTATTGTGTCAACACAAATGAACTCAATGATTGCATCGAAGGTAAAATCCGTTGATCTAAATTTTATAGTAGATTCAAAGGCCGATTACACCACCGGTGATAAGACCAATGCTACCGATCTTACCGTTAATATGAGCAAATCACTTTTTAACGACCGCTACACTATTTCGGTAGGAAGCACTTTTGCCCTCGAAGGCTCTGACGAATACAAAAAGAACGCCTCGGGGCTGGCCGGTATTTATTCGATGGAATATAAAATCACCCGCGATGGTCGCTACAAAGCAAAAGTTTACCAAAAGGATGAGTATGAAGCCGATTATGCAGGTAAGGTCGTACAAACAGGTGTAAGTTTCGTGGTAACGAACGACTTTAACACATACCGCGAAATTCTGCGAAAGAAGAAATAAATGAATGAAAATGATTAGAATCAGGTATCAGAGCCATAGCTTTTTCTTGTTGATATTCGCATCAATCCTGATGATGCTGGTTTCGTCGTGCAACGTTTACAGGTACGTTCCTGAAAAAGATTATCTATTTGCCGGATCTCGAATAAGCTTTACAACCAACGATAAAAAAGCGACTAAGCTAAAGCCGGTTTTATTAGCTAAAACATGGCCGGTTCCGAATAAAAAACTATTAGGTGTGCCCGTTTCACTGATAAGCTACAGTATCAGCAAACCACCGACCGGTAAAGGGCTCAGGTACCTTTTGCACGATAAAATCGGGTCAGCACCGGTTCTGTTAAGCCAGGCCAATCCCAACGATATGCGACGAAGGATGGAAGCCCAGATGCATGATTTTGGATTCCTGAATGCCAGTGTTACGGACAGCGTAGTGCATCACAATCGGAAAGGATATATCGATTTCAGGATCACACCGGGCACCATCTATACCATCGACACCCTTATTTTCCCGTCCGACAGCAGCGAATTATCAAAAGCGATTGCAGCCACATCGCCAGGCACCCTTCTGAAAGAGGGAGAAGACTTTACACTGGAAAATGTGAAAGCTGAAAGAAGCAGGATCGATCTTGAACTTCGGAACAACGGTTTCTTCTATTTCAATCCCGACTTACTGATACTGGCGGCTGATACAAATCATAAAAACCTGGTTTATGCCAGCATACTCGTTAAACCCGAAGTGAATGAAATTGCCAGGAAAAAATATATGATCCGCAATTTCAAAATATATTCCGACTATAGCGCCGACCGCGATTCCATATTGCAAACCGAGCCTTACAAGCAGGAAGAAGGCTTTAAGTATATTGACACCCTGCTTCGTTATAAACCAGTCCTTTTCAGGGATAATATTTTAATGAAAGAAGGCGAATTGTACAGCTATAAAAATCAAAGAACGACTGTGCAACGAATAGTGAACCTGAACAATTTTAAATTTATAAATACTACTTTCACCCTTGCCGACAGTGGCGCAAAGCCATCACTCGATGCAGCCTTGTTTTTAACACCTTATAACCGGCGGTCGGTTCAAACCGAAATAGGAGCTTTTTCCAAATCCAATAATTTCGTTGGCACTGAAATTAAAGTTAAATTAATCAACAGGAACCTTCTTCATACTGCCGATCATATGAACGTGGATGTATCCGCAGGTTTTGAAAAGCTGCTTCAAAGCACTGATAATTATTCGAACCAGAATTACTCAGGTTCGGTTAATTTTTTTACGCCGCATTTTGTTCTGCCATTCAAAATAAAACGGAATGATTCGGAATATATTCCACAAAACAAAATTTCTGCCGGGGCCGAGTATTTACGCAAGCCAAAGTTGTATACCATGCGGTCGCTGCGTTTCTCATATGGTTACCTTTGGAAAAGTGGCGAAAACTGGGATCATGCCTTTGATCCTCTGGTTTTGAACCTGGTTAATCCCACCAATATTACCCCTGCATACGACAGCACACTCGCCGGAGATCCTAACCTGGCAAAGTCATTTGAAAAGCAATTTATCGTAGGCGGCGAATACACGCTCAGTTATCGTAACCGGAATTCAGGCTCCAGGGTCTTTACTTTATACAACAGTTTCTCCGTTAATCTTTCGGGAAACTTGCCGGGCCTCGTTGAACCTGATACAAAAAACACCGACAGTCAGCAGTCATTTTTAGGGATTCCATTTGCCCGGTACGTTATGGCCAATAACGACTTCAGGGTTTACACCCGGCTGGGAACAAACAGCAAGTGGGTTAACCGCTTGTTTTTTGGATATGGATATTCATATGCCAACAGCGATGTAATGCCTTATATCAAGCAGTTTTTTATAGGTGGAAGCAACAGCCTTCGGGCATTCCGCAACGGTACGCTGGGACCCGGAAGCTATACCGATTCATTAATTAAAACCCAGGCGGTGCAGGCGGGTGAGGTAAAATTTGAATACAATACCGAATTCAGGTACAAACTGATGAAATACCTTAGCCCGGCCGCGTTTATTGATGTGGGCAATATATGGTATCGTAAGGAACAGCCTGATATGCCCGGCAGTGGATTTTCGCGCAACTGGATTAAGGAACTGGC
>JBBQUX010000132.1:0-8316 GCA_038212135.1 Bacteroidales bacterium
TTTCGCTAATTTTAATGCCTTTTGTTCGAGTTTTGGCATGTCTTTAAAATCTCTGAATAAATAGGGAAGAGGCAACTTATCGTCATCAGAAATATTTGTAGACGTAATAATGTCTTCGGTATACTTTCCGTTTTGATAATCTAATAAAGCTTGACCAAATAAATCTTTCATCTGTTTGAAATTATTTTTTATTCAATGTAAGATGCAATGCCCTTTCTAACATTTCGGCACAGGGACGGGAAAACCATCCCAATCAAAATAAAATGTATCATCAACACCATATTTTACATTGGCCTTGAAACGATTGGATATATCTCTGGCCAACGATTCCAAACTACTGGTATCCAAATTATGCCTGCCTACGCTGTGAACATCACTTCCCATAGCTTAATTGATTGACGTTACTATAATTTTTATTTCTTCCTCCTGCAAACCGTATAATGCATAAACCATTTGGTCAATTTCTTTGTCGGTCTTTTCAATTTCAGATTTTATGGTTTGGGCTTCCTGTTCTTGTTTTATATAATATGCTTCCCATTCTGCTTTTTGTTCTAATGTAAGCTTAACTTTATTCTTTAAAAGCTCGTTTAAAAATTCGTTAAACGGGGTTTCAAACCAGTTTTCCAGCTTGGCCGAAAGCTTTTCGATGTTAAACTCACGCTGAATATTTCGCCTGAATTTTGATGCCACAGATTGCAAGTTGAAAGTTAAACTACTCCGTAGTGTTGCCAAAGTTGCCAGTTTTTCTTTTTCTTCCTGATTCGCTTTTGGTACCGGAAAATGCTCGAAATAAACTTTACTAATTTCGCGGGTTCCACCCTGTAATTCGGGGCAATTGTACCAAATCCAGAGTTTTGCGAGAGAGGAATTAAATACAGCCGTTAGAAATGGTAATGACACTGAATTATCAGAAGCTGACAAAATGAAGCATTTTTGGTTTCCCAGAATTCCACTTTCGTCGTACATAAACGGAAATACGGAAGTCATATTAGGATAGATGATTTTGGGCTTGGAAAAATCGGCATGATAGGCAATACTATCCTGTGTTTCAAACCATTTCCCATTGGTCTTTTTGCGGGAACCGTTTTCGCCTGTTTGTTTTAAGCGATCAAAACCAAAAGAAAGTAAATGTTCTTTTATAGCCTGATATTTTTCTATATCCACATTCAGCGAAGGGAAGGTGCTAATCAAATATTCGAAGCCAGTAATGCCGTAAGCCGCAATATCACGTCCCCGAACCATTGGTTTTATGAGGTCTTCGCTTTTGGGATCAGCATTTATTAATAGCTGTCGTTTTTCATCATCAATATAAAAAGCTTCATTATAGCCAGTTAATATTCCCCGGTAAATGGATACTGAAAGATCTTTAAGTTCAATACCATTTTCTTTCATTTTTTCAAGTTGGATTGAATCATGGTGTGATTGTATGCTCCATTCTGATTCCCCGAATTTTGAAGATGGGTAATTGTATATATTGGCTGCGACTTCGGTAATAAAATCCCCGTTATAGGTTTTTCGGTTAAGCGAAAGTACCTGAACATTTTCTTTCGGAATGGCTTTTTGAGATACAAAAATGCAAACATAGGTAGTGGCTTCCTGAAAAAATTGGATATCACCAAAATTTAGTATTTGCCTGAGACCTGTTTTTGCAAGAAATTTCCGGAGTGGTTTGCCGTATGCCACTAACATCCATTTATTGGGCATGATAAAGGATTGCATTCCTCCTTGTTTAAGCAGTTTGTAACCCTTTTCAGTAAAAAGGCAATAGAGGTCAGCTCCCTTGTCGAATGATTCGTAAGCACATCGTGAAAGGATATCGCTCATTTCCCCCATTGTTTGGAGTTGAACGTAAGGCGGATTCCCAATCACAACATCAAAACCACCTTTGTATTCGGTGCGGAAGGCATGGGCTGTAGAGCAGAGGAATTCTTTTTTCAGGTTTTCTATTTCTTTTACTTCGGGTAATTTATGTTTTACCCGGTTATTGCGGATATATACGATAGCGTTACTCAGGTATTCATCGTTTTTTATTTCCGAATTTCCGAATTTTTGCGTCCATACCGGTCTTTGCGTTTCCCCTCGGGTAGTCGTTTCTATCGGTAGAGATTCGTCGCCCTCTATCGGTTCGGCGGTATCGGGCTCTATCGTTCCGGCGGTATCGCGCGCTATCGACAAGGGGGCATGCCCCCTTGTTGCCTCTCTCTCCTCCGTCTCTGCTCTCGTCTCCGTCTCTGCTCTCGTCTCCGTCTCCGCTCTCGTCCCCGTCTCCGCTCTCGCCTCCGTCTCCGCTCGCGTCCCCGTAGTCGTATATCCTCGATCCCTATTTCGTATTTTCGCACTTACCGACTTTAGTTTTCCTACTATTTTCGTCATTTCTTCTTTTTCACATACCAGCAGCAGGTGCATATGGTCGCCACAGATATTATATTCCAGTATGTTCAGCTTATCGGTTTTTGCTATATCGGCAATGGTTTCGGTAATTATTATTTCATCTTTTTCATCGAACCACACAGGGTCACCCATTACCACATGGTTATCGAACATACGCTGCGAGTAGCGCGAATTGTGGGTTGCCGTGGTAATATGCCAGGCTTTCTTTTCTTTTTTTCGAAAAATTGTTGGAAATTCTTTTTGCCAGTTAAAGGCTTTTTCACCTGCAACTGCTGGGTCATCAATGAGTGAATTTCCACATTTAATATTGTTGTTCAGTTTGTTTAGTTTCCTCCCTTTTTGTGCAGTGCGGAGCCAAAGCGAAAGTTTAGCAATTTCAACAGACTCTTCATTTAGGTCAACTCCGTAAATGTTTTTTTCAAGAATGTCAGTTGTTATGTCGGAGAAAACTAAGCCTGCGCCAAATAATTGTGCACGTAAATCATCAATTTTCCGATGCTCGGTAATTAAAAAATCCAACGCTTGATTTAAAAATGCACCTGAACCGCAAGCAGGGTCAAGAATGGTCAGGCTTAAAAGCCAGTTGCGATAATCAGTTAATTTATCATCGAGGGCTTTAATCGTATCTTTTTTGCGATTTTTTCGCCCTTTGGCGTATTCTTCGTCAATAATTTCAAGTTCTGTTCGTTTTTCTTCGCAAAGCTTACCAATGGTATTTTCAACAATGTATTTGGTAATGTATTTTGGGGTGTAGAAAATCCCGTCTTTCTTGCGAATCGAAACAGCCGGCTGTTTCGTCACGGGGGCATGCCCCCTTGTTGCGGCTATTGCCGCAATTTCGCCCAAAGAGTGTTCAAAAATATGCCCAAGAATATTTACATCAATATCGGTTTCAAAATCGTACTGGCTTAATGTTAATGTATGCTTATGAAGAATATCATCGTCAATCGAAATATTATCCAGTATTTCATCGGGTGCAAATAGTCCGCCGTTGTATGCGTAAATATCGTATTTCTTGCCTTTGTATCCTGTGTTCATGTAACCGAAATACTTCTTAAACCGGTCGTATAACGGAACATATTCGTCCAATTCTTCTTTTAAAGTCGTCCATTGTTTTACAATCTCGCTGATTGAATTTGGCGGTAACAATAATCTATCTTCAGCGAAAAAGATAAACAGAAAACGGTCAAGTAATTTTTGGGTTTTCTTGAAAAGTAAAAACTTTTCTGTTTCGGGATTATTCTTTACAAGGTTGTTGTAAATCGCTTCCCTGAATTTCGAGTAATCGGCATACAGTTTTTTTGTGATGCTTTCTTCCTGTAAAAGCGATAATTCCTTAATCTTTTGAGGCAATCCGTTTAGCAAATTGTCTTTTGCCAAACAAAGCCACATTAACGAAAACTGCTCTCGGGATAAGTTGAACAAATCAAAGTTGATATGGTCAACCGCATTTTGAATATAAAAGCGAAGTTTTTCAAAGTTTGAGGTAATCACATAAATGCATTTCGGATGATGGTTTTTATACCCGAATGCTTGTGTTTCTATTTTGTCTAAGTCGGTTGTGTCCGTTCCCTTTAATTCAATAACAGCAATTGCGTCTTCACCTTTTAAAATTGCTCCGTCAGCCTTTTTGCTGTTTACTATGTTTTTTAGTTCAGTTGTCAGGTTGAAATCAGGATGCGGATTGAGTGTATATCCAAAAATCGAAACGAAAAGTTCCCGTAAAAACCCCTCCTGGAATTGCTCCTCCTTTGAACTTCTGATGTTCTCCTGAATCGAAGGATTTCCAAAATAGTCCTGAAATGCCTTGTATTTCTGGTCAATCAGACTGGAATCTAATTCATTTAAATATTTTTTCTCTATCGATTTTTGAAACAAGCTCATCTTATTCTTTTAATCTCATTTTTAGTACAGTTATCAGTCTGCAAAATACAATTTTATCGTCAGTTTCAATCCAAAAGTATCATACTAATCCGTGTGCGAGGGCAAAACAAGCATCCCGAAAAAAATCGGGACAGGTCGTGTTAGGCAGCGAAACGATGGTTGTGGTACGGGCTGGAACACTCTTGCTTTTGTTCGTTGGCATATTCAATTTTTTTAATCTTTTAAATTAGTTAACTATTTATTGCTGTGTCGTTTTCCTGGCTTGCTTACAACTCGCAAATACGTCTCTTAAAATCATACTAAACCCTCCAATACAGCATATATAGTTCACTTTCAAATAATAGGATAGTTTTACAAATATATAACCTAATTGGCATCAAAAATCCCTGACTTCCAGAAATCAAAAAAAATATTTTACCTTTCGCTTTATTATCCCAAACCTATTTCTAATCTTTGTGAACTGTTTAGCAGAAATAAACATATTGTATAAATAATTCTTACTCCCATGAAAACAGCCGTAAAAGACACCCCGATCGATTTTGATATTGTAACTGACAAAATGAAAGAACTGAATGTTCAGTCAGTTGGAAAAGCTACTATCAGGGAAATCAAGCGTCTGGTCGATAATATTGAAGCCGCTTCGGGCAAAAAATTTATTCGAATGGAAATGGGTGTGCCAGGATTACCACCGGCACAGGTTGGAACAGATGCCGAAATAGAAGCTTTGCAAAGGGGCGTTGCTGCTATATATCCTGATATTGACGGCATCCCTTCTCTAAAAAAGGAAGTTTCATCCTTTGTTAAAAACTTTCTGGATATTGATGTGGATCCTGCCGGTTGTATTCCTACTGTTGGTTCTATGCAGGGCGGTTTTGCCTCGTTTATGACGCTTTCGCGGATGAACATCGGAAAAGACACTACCTTGTTTATTGATCCGGGATTTCCGGTTCACAAACAACAGCACCGGGTTTTGGGATATAAGTTCGAAAGCTTTGATGTATATGAATACCGCGGCGAAAAACTTCGCGCAAAACTCGAATCGTATTTTGAGAAAGGGAATATCCACTCAGTTCTGTATTCAAACCCGAACAATCCGTCATGGATTTGCTTTAACGACCAGGAACTCCGCATTATTGGTGAGCTGGCCAATAAATATAACGTGGTTATTCTTGAAGATCTGGCTTACTTCGGAATGGATTTCCGCAAGGATTACAGCAAACCCGGTGTTCCGCCGTACCAACCAACAGTGGCTAAATACACTGATAATTACATACTTCTGATAAGCAGTTCGAAAGCTTTCAGTTACGCCGGGCAACGGATCGGCATGATGGTGATCAGCAATAAACTGTTTAATACCCATGCACCGGATTTGTTGCGGTATTACTCCAGCGACCAGTTCGGCCGTGCCATGATATTCGGAACCGTTTATTCGCTCAGTTCCGGTACGGCTCATTCGGCACAGTATGCGCTGGCAGCAATGCTTAAAGCTGCCAATGAAGGCAAGTTCAATTTTGTAGAAGTAGTTAAGGAATACGGTGAAAAAGCTAAAATCATGAAGAAACTCTTCCTCGATAATGGTTTTACCATCGTTTACGATAAAGATATTGACCAGCCGATAGCCGACGGTTTTTACTTTACCATTGCCTATCGCGGTTTCGATGGACCGGATTTGATCGAAGAACTTCTTTTCTACGGAATCAGCGCTATTTCGCTTTCAATTACTGGCAGCGAACATAGCGAAGGGCTTCGTGCGTGTGTTTCGCTGGTAAAACGCACCCAGTTCCCTGATCTTGAATTCCGTTTGAAGAAATTTCATGAGCATCATCCGGTTGGTTAAAACAGCCTGAGGCTCATATAAGCTCCTGTAATTTATATTTTTGTTAACCAACAACATAATGACCTGGCGGGATAAAAAACTGTCAGGTTGCTATTTTATATTCAGTATTTTAAGGTCAATCTGCTATTCCTAATTATTTGTCAGCTAACTTTGTTAAAAAATTGGCTCATAAATTAATGCAATCTAATTAAAATACCGAAGATGAAAACTTTTACCCCGAGATTCCTTTTTTGGTCATTGACCATACTTTTAACCATCTGTACCGGGATAGTTAAAGCGCAATGGAATACGAACACCTCACAAAACATGCTGATTTCCAGCCTTGTAACTGCCGATATGCAGGCAGCATCCACTTCCGATGGCAAATTATGGGTCGCTTTTTACCATCAGAACGGTGGAAATTACGATATGAGAGCTCAACTTTTTGATGCAGCCGGAAACAAGTTGCTTGGAGCTGATGGCATTCTTGTGAGCAATCAGCCGACAGGAACAGCCACCTTTGTTTTCAATGTGTGTGTTGATATTTTAAACAACCTTATTGTGGGTTGCCAGGATGAGCGGTCCGGAACTATGCAGGCGGTTTTATACAAATTATCACAAGCAGGCACTCATTTATGGAGTTCAACCGGTGTAATTCTTGGAGCAGGGCTTGCTCCATACCCGGCTGCGCTTACGAATGGTGATATTATTGTAACCTGGAACGGAGATGTAACACTGCAATTGCAAAAAATAAGTGCAGCCGGAACACCTGTATGGGCAACACCACTCTCGGTTTCAGTTGGCGGAACCAATACCACAAGGGGGCAAATTGTTGCCAACCTAAATAACCATTTCACCATGGTATATCAAAAAAATGCAGGCGGGATTTCGACCAATCTGTATGCTCAGAAATTTAACAGCGACGGCGTAGCGCAATATTCACCCTTGCAAATCTGTAATCAAACCACGGCAGGTTACCGGTATTACTCCATTTCGGTTGAAGCTGATACTACGTATTTCGGGTATTACAGCTCAACAGGTATGAGATTTAACTCTTTTCTTCAGCGTATAAACCCGAACGGTACAATTCCCTGGGGTATGAATGGTTCAGCTTTCAATACAAGTACAAGTGGCAGTGATAATTACCAGATGACAACAAATATTAATCTGACTCCTGGTTCTCCTTATGCCTGGTCGGTTTGTACTTTTAGCGATCCCAATCAGGTGCATTATGGTATTTACATGCAGAAATTCCTTAAAAGTACCGGAGCACGACAATTCACTGACCTTGGAAAGGCAGTTTATCCGGTCGGTACAACAAACAATCAACATGCAGGAAATCTGCAATTGCACAACGACCAGCCTTTATTTATGTCATACGATGATAATTATAAACTTTATGATACGAAGTTGGATGGCAATGGAAATTTTGTTTGGTCATACAACCGTGCCGAAATCAGTTCGACAACGGCAGGTGCCGGCAATCCAAAAGGGAGATATGATTTTTGCCAGGTTGGACCTGACAGGTTTGCCGGAATCTGGACTGAGGATCGTGGTACTGCAGATCTTGGTTACATCCAGGGAATTTCCCAAAACGGATTGTTTGGCATTGATGTTACCACCCAGGGAGCGGTTCCCGCTGTTATAAACACTGGAAATGGCATACTTCAATTGGTGGCAACCGTATTTCCTTCCTATGCAAGTCAGCAGGCAACATGGACTATAGTTCCGGGAACAGGAATGGCAACTATCAGCACAACAGGTTTGGTTACAGCTATAGCAGACGGCTCAGTTTGGGCCAAAGCAATTGCAGTTCAGGATAATACGGTTAAGGACTCATTAATGATTACTATTTCGAACCAGGTTCCGGTTCCTCCCGATGTTGTTACTCTTGCCGCCAGCAATCTGGAATGGTTTTCGGCAACAATAAACGGTTTAGTCGACGCCAATTATTTCAACAGCACTGTTTCGTTCGAATGGGGCCTCACAAATGCATACAGCAATACCGTTTCGTCTGCACCCGCATTGGTTACCGGAGGAAACTCAACACCTGTTTTAGCAGAACTTACCGGACTGACTCATTCAACCACCTATCACTTTCGCTGCAAAGGGGTTAACATAGCAGGTACTTCCTATGGACAGGATTTAACTTTTATAACCGATTGTTATTTGAGTGGATCAATCGGGCCAATATCAGGAATATCAACATTATGTGTCAATACCAA
>JBBQUX010000133.1:0-8183 GCA_038212135.1 Bacteroidales bacterium
TCCCTGAAAGCACAGAATAGCTCGGGGACTACCGTTAATTTCTCTATCAAAGAGTTCTCGCTCGATACACGGGTTATCAATGGTGAAAACCTGCAGGAAATCAGCCTCGAAGGAATCTTTCTGCCAAATGGTGAAGGTGCTCCAAACCTGCCGACACTCAGCCGGTACGTTGCAATTCCGCAAGGTGCTGTTGCAAGCATCGAGATTGTAAACATGCGTAAAGAAAGTTTTCAGAATATTGAAATTGCTCCCGCTCCCCGCATTCCCCTGGAAACCGAACGTGGTCCGTTGCAATATAACCGCGATTTGAGCATTTATTCGAAAAATGCATTTTACCCGGCACAACCGGCCAGTATTTCGCAGAATATGAAAATCCGTGGTGTTGATATGGTGATGCTAAGCGTTACCCCTTACCAATACAATCCGGTTACAAAAGAATTAGTTGTTTACCGCGATTTGGAAGTAAGAGTTAATTACACCGGCGGTAATGGACAATTTGGCGAAACCAGGCTCCGCAGCCGTTACTGGGATCCGATTCTGATGGATAATACGCTGAATTCCGAATCTATTCAGGTTGTAAATTATTCAGCACAAACTGTTCAGCGAAGCAATTCAGATGCAACAGGTTGCGAATACCTGATTATTATTCCGAACGATCCTGTCTTTAAACAATGGGCCGATACCATCAAGGCTTTCAGAACCGAGCAGGGAATTCTTACCAGCATCGTTACGCTTCAACAAATAGGAAATAATACTTCCGCTGCCATCGAAACCTATATCAACAACGCTTACAATACCTGGGATATCCCACCTTCAGCCATATTAATGATGGCTGATTATGGCACCAATGCCCAAAACTCCATCACTTCTCCTATCTGGGATAACTACTGTGTTTCGGACAATATTTATGCTGATGTTGACAACGACGACATGCCCGAAATAGCCATGGCGCGTATGACAGCCAACAATGCTGCCCAGCTCGAAATATATGTCCGTAAATTTATTGATTACGAAAGGACTCCCCCGACAGCAGCTGATTTTTACAATCATCCTATTACAGCTTTAGGGTGGCAAACCGAACGCTGGTTCCAGATTTGCTCGGAAGTAGTAGGCGGATTTTTCAAAAACACTTTAGGCAAACAGCCTGTACGTATTAATGCAGTATACCAGGGGAATCCCGACGTAGACCAATGGTCGACGGCTACCAATACCAATACCGTAGTGAATTATTTTGGCCCAAACGGCTTAGGCTACATACCAGCAACCCCGCAGGAATTAGGCGGATGGACCGGAGGCACTGCTACTGTGGTAAATACAAAGCTGAATGCAGGTGCTTTTATACTGCAGCACCGTGACCATGGCATGGAAACTGGCTGGGGAGAACCTTCGTATGTAAACAGCAATATAAATGGGCTGACCAATGTTGGGAAACTTTCCTATATTATGTCAGTAAACTGCCTGACTGGCAAGTATAATTATAGCAGTGAATGTTTTGCCGAGAAATTCCACAGGTATCAGTATAACGGTCAGAATGCAGGTTGTGTCGGAATACTGGCAGCATCAGAAACTTCCTATTCGTTTGTAAACGACACTTATGTTTGGGGGATGTACGACAATATGTGGCCTGAATTTATGCCGGCACAAGGTGCCATGTACGAAGAACGCGGAATATTGCCTGCTTTCGGTAATTGTGCCGGGAAATACTTCCTGCAGCAGTCATCATGGCCATATAATACCAGCAATAAAGAAGTAACCTACCACTTGTTCCATCATCATGGCGATGGTTTCCAGACTATATTCAGTGAAGTTCCGCAGAATCTCGTTGTTTCGCACCCTGAGGTCATGTTAAGTTCACAAACCACTTTTAATGTGACTGCACCAGCAGGCTCTTTTATTGCACTGACAGCAAACGGACAAATTATCGGCACCGGGAACGGCGCAGGCACACCTGTAGCAATTCCTGTTGTAGCTCCGGCTATAGGTACTATTGTAAAAGTTGTTGTTACAAAACAAAACTATTACCGGCACTACTCAAGTGTAATTGTAATTTCGGATGAAAACCCTTATGTTGTAACCGATACCTATACAGTAAATGATCCGACAGGGAATAATAATCTGGCCCTCGATTTTGGAGAAGACGCCTTCCTCTCGCTTGGCGAGAAGAACCTTGGAAATAACCCTGCTGAAAACGTTGTGGTTACACTCACTTTCACCGATCCTTACATTACATTGATTGACAATACCGAAGCCTATCCTTCCATTCCTTCACAACAAACCATTACGGTTGACAATGGGTTCAAAGTTCATATTGCCAATAATGTACCTAATGGATACCAGAAAATGGTAACTGCTTCAGCAACAAACGGAACTGATACCTGGCTTAGTTATTTCGAACTGGAATGCCGCGCTCCGCAATTAAGTGCCGGCAATATTGTAATTGATGATTCGCAGGGTGGTAATGGTAACGGAAGGCTCGATGCAGGTGAAACAGCTATCGTCAAAATTCCTACCACCAATACCGGTATGAGTGCTGCACCTGATGCAAATGCAAGCCTCTCGGTAAGCAGCGGATTAATAACGCTGAACAACAATACTTTTGCTTTGGGAACTATCAACCCTCTTTCGGCACCATTTGCTGAATTCAGTATTTCTGTTGATTCTGCAGCACAACCCGGTGTTTCGATTAATTTCGATTATACAGCCGTTTCCGGTGAATATTCAACGCAACGCTCATACGTATTACAGGCAGGTTTGCTTGTAGAGGATTGGGAAACCGGTGATTTCAGCAAATTCAACTGGACAAGTGGAGGAAATTTACCCTGGACTATTTCAAACATAGGACCATATGAAGGTGTTTTCACTGCAAAATCAGGGGCAATAGGTCATTCACAAAGTTCGCTGCTAATCCTGAATTACAACGTTCCTGCTAACGACAGTATTAAATTCTATTGTAAAACATCGTGCGAACCAGTTGCTGACGGCTTCAAATTTTACATTGATAATGTAATGAAGGTAAGTCAATCAGGTACAACGCCCTGGACGCGCTCAGCAGTGCCTGTAACCGCCGGAACTCATACTTTCAAATTCATTTATACCAAGAATGGTGGTAACGTAGCCGGATCGGATTGTGTGTGGCTCGATTTCATTGTTTTGCCATTACCTCAATATACAACCGCCTTCGCCGGGGTTGATGCATTTACCTGTCAATCCACGCCATACCAGTGCGAAGGGAATGCTTCAAATTATAGTTCACTTGCCTGGACAACTTCCGGAACCGGAACATTCAGCAATACAGCCATTTTAAACCCTGTTTACACTCCAAGTTCTGCTGATGTATCAGCTGGTTCGGTTATGCTTACCATGGCGGCAAGCGGCACTTCCGTTACTGTAGATAATATGCTTCTTGCCTTTCAGCAGCCGTCAACAGCTTCAGCTGGAGAAAACGCAGTAATCTGCAGCGGAACTGCTTTTATTAACAGCAGTGCTTCGGCTACCAATTTTACCAATGTAAGCTGGACAAGCAGCGGGACCGGGTTTTTCAATAATCCAAACCTGCTGATTTCCGAATATACACCAAGCGCCGAAGATATTGCTGCCGGCATAGTTACTTTAACTTTGGCAGCCTCAAACCAGTCGTGCCTGGCTGCAACGTCTTCAAAAACGCTTTCACTTCATGCTTCTCCAAATCCGCAGGTAAACGGGGATTGGGCTGTTTGCGCGTTAACCCAGGGAGTTGTGTACTCAACTCCACTGAATACAGGAAACACCTATCAATGGATTGTTACAGGCGGGATCATCGTTTCTGGTGGCACTACCAACGAGATAACAGTTAACTGGGGTTCAGACGCAATCGGGTCAATAAGCATTGCCGAAAAAACGCCTGATGGCTGCGAGGCCACTAAGGTTCTATCATTTGGAATTAGCCCTATCCCCGCCACCATAGTTTCCGGAATCAATACAGGTTGCCAGGGTGAGAATACTTCCTACGCTGCCACATCTGTTTCCGGTAATGGTTATAACTGGGAAATTATCGGTGGAACCATCATATCCGGACAAGGTACTAACGCGGTTCAGGTTAGCTGGAACAATGCCGGTGCAAATAAAATTTCGTTAACCGAAACAATATTATCTTCAGGTTGTGCTGTTACAAAAGAAGTTGATGTAACCATCAACGGAACTGCGACTGTGCCGGCCAAGCCACTGGGAGCGGCTGAGGTTGACCTTAATCTGACAGGAAATTCGGAGTACGCCGTTGCAGCTGTAGTTTACGCACAAACCTATGTATGGCAGCTTTTACCCGCTGATGCAGGAATAGTTTCGGGCAACACAACCTCCGCTAATGTTGTATGGAATGCTAGTTTCCGTGGGAATGCAACTTTAACAGCAAAAGCGGCAAATAACTGCGGCGAAAGTGTCTTTTCTGAGGCTTTAACAGTAAGAGTATTCAGCTCATTGGGAATAGGAGAAAATACCGGAAATATAGGGGTAAGTGTATCGCCAAATCCAAATGACGGCAATTTCGTATTGTCAGTTTCCACACCTGCCAAAGATGTTCTGAATTTACGCATCACAGCCGCTAACGGATCAGTTGTATATGAAAGAACGAATATTGAAATTAACGGCACCTTTACCGAAGCAATTAAACTCGCACTTGCACAAGGCACTTACAACCTGACTGTTAGTAGCTCTAACGGGTATGCTGTAAAGAAATTTGTAGTTACAAAATAAATACAAATACAATACTTCAGATTTTTTTAAAGGCTGTCCTGATTATAGGGCAGCCTTTTTATATTCTATTTCCCAGACATTAAAATTTTCCCATGCATTTAGCGTCCTGGTTTTCAGATGACCAATTTAAACAAGCATGTTTGCGAATTCATCTTTTATCAGATACAGAAAATTATTTTTTTATTTTTTTGTGAACGCTTATGGATTTGAAGGATAGAGCCGTGAAATATTTCGGTGCGCTGCACCTTTGTATTCATTTGATATTCAATTCTATAAATATTTCGCCACTCTGCGACTTTTAAAAGAAAGCAGTTGCAGTAACCAGGTGCAGCGCACCGGAAATTTTAGCAAAGTAATACAGGATTATCGAAAAGGTGCAGCGCACCGGAATATGTACTCACATTTATAAATGACATATAAAAAATGTGTTTTCACTTTGCGAGAATTCAGGAGTTCTGAGTTTTATATAATCTTCCGGCAACAGCTCTTTGACCCGTTGTAACATCCTGACTTCTGACAATTAGTGCGTTGGAGATTTAAAGATGCCGAATATCAGATGCTGAATTCAAGCTGCAAATGCAACTTTTTGATTTGTAAATGTAGTCAAGTAAAATTCAATTGGTGTTAAAAATGCTTCATTGTCAAATAGTACCAGAGGGTGAATGTGAAGCAAATATAATAATTATAATTTACATAGGCAAGCGAATATATGTTTATTTTAATTTAGTAAAATAGAAATAGATAAAAATAAAATATTAACTTTGCTTTGAGTATCTGAATAATTTAAATTAAATGAAAAAATTATTAATTGTTATTTTGAGAATAAGGCAACAAAAAAAATATAGCCAAGCTTATATGGCATATAAAATGGGGCTTTCACAAAAGCAGTACTCCTTTCTTGAGTCAGGGAAAGCCTAATTTAATCTTTCTAATCTGATTAAAATTGGAAATCTTCTTGAAATTAACCCTTGTGATATATTAGAGCAATCAGGTATGCTGGATGACTCAGTTGTTTCCGAAAAAGATAAAGTCATCATTTATAAATCAGAAATTATTGAGCAATTAATTATTAAAATCAAATATATTGAACTAGTTAACAACAAGTTACTTCAACTCTAAATAGCAAATATTTAGAAATTGCAAATTATAAGAATTCTGACATTTCAAACCCTTCAAACCCTTCAAACAAGCTATGCCCGACCATCGTCACTTCATCCACCATAAACCCTACGGATACCTTTGCCAGTTTGTGTGCGAGCTTCCAAAAAAGAAACTTGTAGGCAGTTTATTCGAATTTCCTGAAGGCACCATGGCCATAGGCCGTCTGGACGAACAAAGTGAAGGACTGTTGCTGCTCACAACCGATGGACAGATAAGCGAGTATATCCGAAGCCGGAAAATTGAAAAAGAGTACTACGCCCAGGTGGATGGAATAATAACTGAAGAAGCGGTTAAACAGCTACAACAGGGTGTTGAAATTGGTATTCGGGATGTGAAATACCAGACTATACCATGCAAAGTATTCCGGCTTGATTCTGATCCGGGTTTTGCTCCACGTACCCGCAAAATCCGCGACGACCGCCATGGCCCGACAAGTTGGATTTCGATCACGCTAACGGAAGGCAAATACCGGCAGGTGCGTAAAATGACTGCGGCAGCGGGATTCCCGACGTTACGATTGGTGAGGGTGCGGATCGGGAATATATATCTGCGGGATATCCAAGCCGGGGAAGTTAGGGAAGTCGAGTTGTTTGATATATAATTTTTAAAGAAAAACAGAATTACAACTTAAAAGATTCTCAATAAAGTGACTGGTTTTCGCTTTTACAAAATAATATATCCGGTTTTAACACTTGCATATTGAATATCTACATAGATTTGTATCCAAGGAAGCAGTTGTTTCCGCAGAGTCAGGTTTAGCCTGCAAACCTTATTGAATATATACCTGTTATTTGTTGAATACCAGTTATTATGCCCGGTTTATCTATACTCATCCGACGAATTTTCCCATGTTGCTCTGATTTGCTTCGTATACTGGCTTGCATAATGATCTTTATGTTTTATTTTCAGCAATTTGCTATGGCTGAGGGCACCCGTCAGCTAGAGCCTGAGGGAGTGCCTTACAATTCTATTTGCCGGATAGTGCTTCTTGTCAATGACTCAGAGGGAAGGATTCCATTTGCTTTGATAAACTGCAGCGAAGAATTCAGGCTTAATATAAGGATAAGCGACTTTGCAAACGAAAAGATACAGTTCGGATTAGGAAGTATAGTCGATTACTATAATTCATCATCAATTTTTACTGATGTAAAATACCAGTTGAGAGACCCGGCAGGCAATATAGTTACAGGTTATTCGCTTAAGCAGACACCCTCGACCGGAGAACCGGGGTATATTGAAACCCGGGATGAGGCATTAGCAGGTCCAAATATAAATGGTTCAGAACCTGATGGATACGACCCCCTGACACTCGTTCCTGCTATGAACGGAGATTATGTTCTGGAATTCGAAATCCCCGGTAATTATTCATCAGATGTACGGACTATCAAATATATTGATGTTACTGTGGCAAAAGGAAATAACTCCTATCCCCGGGCGATTATGGAGCAAAGCATGGCAGTTTAGCTCAGGCAGCTTATACTTCTGAAAGTGCTTCATATTCATCATTTTTTATTTATACTAACGACAGCATTGTCACCACGTTTGATTGCAATGGATTTGCCGGAGGGATCTGGACAGTTTACAGTAACGAGTGGGGCTGCTCAGTTACAGGCAACTGGAGCGAAAGACGTAAGTCGATATATGGAAACACCTCAGTTAAACCCCAACACAAAATTTTTCTCAATGATCCTGATCCACTGGTTTTCAAATCAGGGAATATAGGCGAAATGCGTGATTTCAAAGTTCTACCCCATGAGTGTGATACTGTTATAACCTTTTGGGCTGATGGGTTCTCGGTTGATTTCGAAAAAGATGCCCCTGATACCACCATGGTTTATCAGTTTACAACATCAATGCTCCAGGGAAATTATACCATTTCGGTACACGGAAAAAATCCTCAGTGCGGCGAAGGGGAGAAAGCTTTCCATATCAGTTACGTTTACGACGACCATCCTACACCAATAAACGGATCAGGTTCAGTATGTACGAATCTAACCAAGGAATTCCTGATTCCAGGCACATATACAAATACACAGTGGACTGTAAAAAACGGCACCATTATAGGTTCGCCGCAAGCCAATCCAGTCTCTGTCCGCTGGAATACTGCCGGAACGGATACCATTAAAGTAATGGCTACAAATATTGATTGCGGTACAAGGCTGTCCGTTTTGCCTGTTGTGATCCACAAACCTGCTGATGCAGGATTTACAGCCACTTCCGAAACCACTACATGTCCAGGATTACCAATGAGTTTCAGCGATACTTCTAAACTGGTATCCGGTACAATCACCGAA
>JBBQUX010000134.1:0-8181 GCA_038212135.1 Bacteroidales bacterium
TAAATGCCTGCGAAAACTGGTGACCAAATAAAGGAGGAAAAGCCACATGCGAAAGTCCTTCGTAAGGTGTTTTCCATTCGTAGGTCGAAAGCCATGAATCATAACTTTTCTCCACATCCTTCATTCCGGTGCCGGCGGCCAGAACATAGAGGAAAAGTCCTTCGTTGTAACCGCTCCAGCCATGATTAAGCAATCCTTCTTCAGGTGACCATGCCATTGAAATACAATTCGGATGTTTCCCGGTTGGAGGCATCAGGAAAAAACTCCAGTCCATTCTTCCAAGTAACATGGCTGAAAGATCACGAATTTGCTTTTCATCCGCATTGTCGAGGTTGTAATAGTTTCGGGCAAAGAGAATACCCATCATCAGTAAGCCGGTATCAATGGATGAAAGTTCGCATTTCCATTCGCGGGTGCCGGAATTCATGCGCAGGAAATGATAATAAAACCCTTTGTATCCTGTAGCATTTGTGTCAGCGCTTTGAACTGAATTGGCAAAGAAGTTAAGCATTTTCAGTGTAATCTCAGCTGCCTGCTTGCGGGTGATCCAGTTTCTTTCGGCACCAATGGCGAACGAAGGAATTCCAAATCCTGTTGACGCAATGCTTGCAGGCGCCCAACTTGCAGCGCGATCCTTAACAATTCCTTTGTCGGGACTGTGCTCATTTAAAAAGAAAAGAAATGTTTTATGCTGAATGGAATCGAGCATTGCCGTTTCGTCAGCAGTTATTGGATAATTAACCTTTCCCTGCGATTTGAATTCAGCTTTCTGAGATTGAGCACAACCTGAAGTAGCAATTAGTATAGTAAGTAATACTAATTTGCTGAGAGTTAACAGATTTTTCATTTTCCTGGCTTTTTTAAATTATTTCTTTTTGGGATAGCTGAATACATGCTTATTTCCCAATTCTTATGAAAAGAGATTTCAAGCCTCTGATCATGAGAGTTATTTGTAACTAAATCCCAGTTTCGTTAATCCTGTCTGAACTTCGGGAGCACTCATAAAAAGATCCCAGAGCAAGCCTGTGCGATAATTTTCGATCATGCAGATTTGTGGTCCCTGGTCGATGGCAATGTAACTATCGGCCCACCATTTCTGCGAAACGCTGAAAGCATCGTAAAAACCGTAAGGCCCCCAGAGTTTATCACCCAATATGTAGTAGAAATACCTGATGGCATCCATAGACTGTTCGGGTGAATAGGGGAGCGACGAAACAGCTGCTGTAGGTGCGATAACACCTCTGTCGTTGGTGGGTTCGCTAACGCCGTATCCTGAAGGAATATCACTTGCTGTAAGTCCCCAGCAGAACTCATTATAGTTTATGTATTTCTTTGGGTTTGTATCACAGTGTTTCCAGTTGATAAGGGAATGATTCTGGTTTTGGGTCCAGTAGTTGGCATAATCGTCGGAAAGATTCCTCGGATCGAGACCCAGGAAAGAATAATGTGCGAAGAAAAGAGGACCTCCGTAATCATAACCAACTGGTAGCATATAGCCGTAAAAAGTTTTTCCGTTTAGTATTGCTCCGTTTCGGGCATAGCCCTGGTGATAAGCTGCAGCCGGAATAGTGTGAGTAGGCGACGCAGCTGCAAGTATATAGGTAATAAGTGTTTCGTTGTATCCCCGCAGCTGGAAATTCATATCCCAGCCATAATTTGGCGACCAGTGCCAGTAAAGCACATTTTGGCCACCACGGGTGTACCAGTCCCATTCCACGGTATTATAAAGGTTAGTGATTTTAACAGCAAGTTCATTTTCAGCAGGTTGCGAAAGGTCAAGATATTGCCTTGCAGCCAGTAATCCTTGTATCATAAAAGCTGTTTCAACCAGGTCGCCACCATTATCTTTTGTACCAAAAGGAATTACTTTGCCGGTACTTCCGTTGATCCAGTGCGACCAGGCCCCATGAAAACGGTCAGCCGTTTCGAGAAAAGTTATTATTTTGGATAAATGCGTTATTCCCTGATCGCGGGTTATAAAACCACGTTCGATTCCAACTATCAATGCCATAACACCAAATCCGGAACCGCCGGTTGTTACTACGTCACCCGATCCGTAACGTTCGCGGGCCATGCCACTGCCGGGGTGTGCGTAATCGTAAAAGTATTTAAACGTCTGGTGTTGAACTAGTGTCAAAAGATCCTCGTTACTTAACAAAGGGAATTTTAACGACGAATCGAGTGCAGTAAAAAATGAGTTGCTGAAACCATCGAAAGTATAGCCGTTTGCTCCTTTCAGATCGGGTGAAATGGAGAAATTATAATTGGTGTAGCCTTTAAATGAATCCTCAAATGTTATCTCTACTTTTGTTTCTGTGCCAATTGATTCATAGTGCCAGGTCCATGATAATGGGTATCCACTTGAAATGTGAAAAACGGAACCAAGACTTTGGTTATCAAGTGGATCTGAAAATATCATATTGATTTTTGTTCCGGTAATCGGAACATTCTGCACTTTGGCAGGGGTCATAAAGTTCTGACCGTTGATCGTAATACTTTTCAGGGTAAGTTTGCCAATAACAGTAACAAAAGTAAACTGAATTCCGGGGAAGGTTTCTTCGTTTTGCCCGTGCAGCGAGGACGTAAGTTCAAGAATATATTCAGTATTATTTTCGAGATTCTGCAACGGCGAAAGGATAACCGTTTTATGATCATTTTTGAACGAGATCAGGTAAGCCGTTTCGATACTGCCTTTTTTTATTTTTATATTGTTAATGGCCGAAATACTATCTATCGCAGTTGAAAAATTAATTGTAATATCTTCATTATATGGAACATCAGTTGAATTTCCGGGGTAATTCAGAGGCACCGTACCAATGGTGCATGATGATAGCTGCATAACGCCCGCATTTTCGCTATTATCTTCTTTACAGGAGTAACCCAGAATGTATGCAACAAATCCAAAAATTAGTATAGCGGCTGAGCGTTTCATTTTATTTGTTCAAATAGTTAAAAAAAAGGAGGGATCAGGAAATCCCATCACCCTCCCTCCAACCTCAAATCAAACCTGTTTTAAAGTTTTTCTGATTTGTACATTAAATCAACTTCGGCAGCAGTAATTGCTTTGTTAAAAATCCTAACGTCATCGAGTTGACCTTTAAAGTGGTTAGCACCGGGGATTTCATATCCGCCCCATGGTTCGGTATCCCACATGGTTCCGGCTCTTGACTGGATAAATCCGAATGCCAGTTCATTAACAACGTCAGGTGCTTTTCCTCCGTACATCATGCCGGTAGCTTTCACCCATTTGTCGGTAACCGGCCATAGATTGAAATCCTGAGCCTTTACAACTTCGCCGTTCATATACATTGTGCCTACACGGGTAGTGCTGTTGTAAGTACATACTACATGAGCCCAGGTGTCTTTCAGAAGACTTGGTATTCCACCCGAACCGGTCATATCCTTGTTAACAGTCCAGCCTTGCCAGCCACCATTGTCTTTGTTTTTACCATCGCCATTCCACCAGTTGTCAGTGAAAATGGCTGTATCGGCACCACCCTGGTACGAGTAAGCGGAAGCCAGTTTGCAATTTGTAAAGTCACCGGCAATTTCGAACTGGAATCCGTAGAAGGCACCAAGACCCATTACGAAATGTCCTTTATCCTGCGTTAGTGCTTTTACCCAGAAACTTAAAGTGAAATCAGGATTCATAAGCTGATCACCGTTAGGAATTTCAATAATGCTTGAAGTTCCGTTGAAAGTAGCAGCTTTACCGGCGGCAGTGCTGTGTGAAGCTGTGTAAGTAACAGCAACCGTGGCACTTGCATTGAACGCTCCTACCTGATCATTAGCATTATCTTCGAAACTCCACCATGCAAGCTGTCCTGCAGGAGCAAATGTACCGATAGTGGTAAATGTTCTTTCAAGAGCTGTAAGGAACTCGCCATCAGTTGATTTAATAGTGGATGCAAATTTCAGGTTGAAAAGTGCGCCGCTGGCAAGCGTTTCGGTTGGAACTATAGTAACAGTACTTCCTGAAGTTGTAACTGTAACAGGAACTGTAGCATTATCGTAGTTTCTGATCAGCGTTATTCCTGAAGTGGCTGTTGCGGCATCAACTCCGGTTGAAAAAGTAGCTACAATGGTAGGGTCAGCAGGTACATTACTTGGTGCAACAGCACCGTTAAGGTCGATGGTGCCGGATACAAGAGTTTGAAGTGTAAGTGCTGTAGGGGCATCATCTTTACAGCTATTCATACCGATAATCAGTACGAATGCGAGGATAAGGGTACTCAGGTAAGCAAACTTGTTTTTCATAATTTAATTGAATTTAGGGTTTGATAGAATTTAGGGTTTGATTGAATTGAGGGTTTGACTTGTTAATTATTAATTAGTTATTCCAATTCGGGTTTTGAGTTAACGAGCCTTGCGAAATATCAATTTCACTTTGTGGTATAGGAAAAAGTTCGTGCTTACCGGTTACAAAGCCTGATGGGCCTAATACCAGAGTTGCTTTTCCGGTGCGCACCATATCCCAGAACCTTTGCCCTTCCATGGCAAGTTCATGGCGGCGCTCAGTCAGAATCAGATCGCGCAAAATAGCTTGATCAGTTGTTGTAACATCAGGTAATATGGAAGTGTTTCCTTCGCGGGCACGCTCACGAACCTTATTCAGATATATTAACGCTTCACCTGGCTTATTATTTTCATTGAGTGCTTCAGCAGCCATTAATAATACATCAGCGTAGCGGATTATCCTGCGGTTGTGGTTAAATTGCGAAGGAACATCATTTCCGGGTGTCCACACTTTGCGGTTGTAACATTCAGTTTCAACAATATCATTGTTGGCATCAAGTGTCACATCCGGTGTAAGACCGTCGCCGGTGATTAATACTCCATCCAGAACATCTCCTAAATCGATGATAGTTCCTTTCAACCGGGGGTCATCTGCTTCGAACGAGTTGCGGAGGTTCGGTGTCGGCCGGTTAAATCCCCAGCCTCTGTTTGGCGTTCCTCTCACACCCTGTACATTGGCATATTGATTACCAGCTTCAGCTTCCACTCCAAGCGCACCTATTTCGAAAACCGATTCAATACCATGCTCGCCATTTACGCCATTTGCATCAATAAAATCAGGCTCTAAGTCATAGAGTGCTGAAGTGATTACTTCCATAGCATATTTTTCTGCATTAGGGAAATCGCCTTTAAAAAGATACACTTTTGCCAGTAATGCTTTTGCTGCTCCTTTGGTGGCCCTGCCGAGTTCTGATGGTGGAATTTCGCTCTTTTCGGTGAGATCGGTTATCGCGTCGAGCAAATCTTTTTCAATCTGATTGTAAATATCTTCTTTTGAAGCGCGTTCGAGCTTGATCGGGGGATTAAGCGCTGTTACCAGCGGAACACCGCCCCATGCCCTTACCAGGTCGAAATAGTAAAGTCCACGGAGAAACTTGGCTTCAGCAATATACCTGCTTCTAAGTGTAGCGTCCATTTCAATAGCTGGCACCTTTTCAATAACTACATTGGTTCTTTTAATTCCTTCGTAAAGGGTTGCCCACCAGGTAGCTAACTCGCCGCCTGTAGTTGTGAACCCAAAATTGTCGTAAGGGCCGATTGTTGATGCCTGATCGTTCGGATTACTGCCTTTTCGAGCGTCATCCGACATAATATCGAGTATAGGAAAAGTTCCTGAGTGATAGCCAACATTACGTAATGTAGAATAAGCAGCATTTGTTGCCAATAGTGCATCCGATGAAGAAACAGGGAATGTGGTCTGCGTAAGGTCACCCTGTGGCTCTTTATCAAGGAAAGTTTCACATCCTGATAATATAACTGCAAGAGAAACTGCCAGGGCCGAAAAGTATGTTTTTATATTGGTTTTCATTTCTGTTAGAATGTTAAGTTTATACCAAAGGAATAAATCGCACTGATCGGATATATACCGGTATCAATACCGTTAGACAGTACATCGTTGCTACCGATTTCGGGAGTATAACCTGTGAATTTGGATAGTGTGTAAATGTTGTTTCCCTTGATATACAGCCGGCATTGCTGCATATGAATTTTATCGCTTATGGCTTTTGGCAATGAATAGCCTAAAACAAGACTCCGTAGCCTTACAAACGATCCGTCCTGTATGTATTTATCAGAAGGGATGTAGTTATAACCGCCAAATGTAGCTCGTGGTTCGCTATTGCTGGTTCCCTGACCGGTCCATCGATCCATAACGTGTTGTTCGAAATTGTAGGCATCAGGGCGCACAATTTCTTTGCCGTTAAAGATTTTATTTCCGGTTTGTCCCTGAATATTAAAAGAAAAGTCAAAACTATGGTAGGTGAGTTCCACATTTAAACCAAAAATCATTCTTGGTATCGGCGAACCCAGGTCTGTTCGGTCATTTCCATTTATTACATTATCACCGTTAACGTCAACACGGCGAAGATCACCCACCTGTGCGTCACTTGTGTGTGGATATGCAGCCAGTTCATCCTGTGTCTGGAAAATTCCATCGGTTTTATAGCCCCAGAAGGAGCCAATCGGCAATCCTTCACGGCTTTGAGTAACAAAACCGTAAACATTTCCGCCAAAAAGCAATGAATCGATACCACTGTTGCCACCAACACTGAGTACTTCATTCCTGATTGTTGAAGCCAGAATTCCTACACTGTAGCCTAATTCACCGATTTTATCACGCCAGTTGATATTCGCTTCCAAACCGCTGTTAAGCACTTCCCCTGCATTATAAGTAATTTTTTGTCCTTGCCCGTTGCCCAGGTAACCAGGGGTAGAGAGCTCCACCAAAATATCATTGGTAATGCGGTGATAATAGTCAAATTCACCGGTAAGCCTGTCATTAAGTAAGCCTATTTCCAGTCCTATATCTGTTTGCGTTGTTGCTTCCCATACAAGATCAGGGTTACCGCTTTTGGCATATGAAGCTGCAGGGTACTGAATATCTCCCTGCCCGAAGACACCCATCAGGTTTTGAGTTAAAGAAAACCGGTTTGAATAAGCAATCTTTTCATTTCCTACCTTACCCCAGCTGGCGCGAAGTTTCAGTTTGTTTACTATTGAAATACTTTGCATGAACTCTTCCTGAGATATATTCCATCCGGCAGCAAATGAGGGGAAATTGCTGTAACGGTTTTCAACAGCAAATTTCGATGAACCATCGCGGCGGAAAGTGGCAGTAAGAATATATTTACTATCAAAGGTATAGTTAGCCCGGAAAAGGTACGATAACATTGAATAGTATTGGTTAATATCAACACCGTTACTGAAATTACCGTTTATTCCACTGCCAAAAAGATTGTTATATTGCAGGTACCAGAAATCTTCGCCATCACGGATAATATTTTCACCTGAAGCATTCATGTGTTCGGAAGTGGTATTCTGCATAGTATACCCTGCTACAGCATTAATTGAATGTTTTTCGATAACTTTACTATAGGTGAGCGTGTTTTCCCACAACCAGGTAAGGTTTTCAGATGTTCCTTTCGATAGGCTGCTTTTGGTATGTTTCTGAAGCGATTCAGTGCCATCATAATATAATACTGTATAAGCAGGGGAGAAGTTCTCATTTTTATTATAACCTGCATCAATACCAAAACTTGATTTTGCGGTAAATCCACTGAGGAAAGTTGCTTCAACAAATAAATTTCCTACGGCTCGTAATCCTTTATTTAAACTGTTGTTGTATTCAATATCAGCAAGCGGGTTGCCTACTCCCGGAACTCCGGCATAGCTTCCGTCAGCCCTGTAAGGCTGAAGAGTAGGCCATGCGCGGTAAACCTGAAATGTAACACCCGGTGCGTTTTGTTGCTTGTAAGGGGAGATAGTAATGTTATTTCCGAATTTGAAATGATTCGTCAGGTTGTATGTATTGTTGAATTTTAATGTTATACGCTCATATCCTGATTTGTCAACAATACCTTTCTGGTTAAAATAACCGATACCTATATAATATTGTGTTTTTTTGGAAGAACCCCAGGCCGAAAGCTGATGGTTATTGATAGGAGCAGGATTGAAAATGAGATCCTGCCAGTCGGTATTGGGAACCGCATCAATATTATTGTAACTCGGATCACCGGGTATTTCGTTAGCAATGGTAGCAAAATCTCTGCCATTGAGCAAATCAATTTTCTTTACCAGGTTCTGAATGCTGTACTCGCCCGAATAGCTGAAATTAGTCTTCTCTTCACCAATCGTTCCGCTCTTTGTTGTAATAAGTATAACGCCGTT
>JBBQUX010000135.1:0-8114 GCA_038212135.1 Bacteroidales bacterium
GGTTCCTGATACACGGAACGTTGGAAAAGATGCCATGAAAGCGGATGGCACTGTTAATCGGGCAGCTCTGCCTGCTATATTCAATCCCGAGGATTTACATGCTTTAGAACAGGCTCTGAGCATAAAGGATAAGATTCCTGAAGCAGAAGTCATTATTCTCACTATGGGACCTTTCCGCGCTGCTGAAATCATACGTGAAGCGATGTACCGTGGTGCCGACAGAGGTTACCTGATTACGGACCGTAAATTTGCAGGATCCGATACTCTTGCAACTTCCTATGCCTTGTCATTGGCAGTTAAGAAACTTGCCCCTTACCATCTGGTAATTTCAGGTCGCCAGGCAATTGACGGTGATACTGCCCAAGTTGGTCCTCAGACTGCTGAAAAGCTTGGCATTCCGCAGATTACGTATTGTGAAGAAATTCTTTCGGTGGATGCGAAAAAGATCATTATCAAGCGCAGACTCGAAAGGGGAGTAGAGGTAGTAAATTCAACCTTGCCAGCAGCCATTACGGTTCATAGTTCAGCACCGGTTTGCCGGCAACGGGTTGGTAAATTGCTTATGAAATACAAACATGCCCGCACAGTTACCGAACTTCAGAACGAAACAAAAGATTATACCGAATTATACAACGACAGGCCTTATTTGCTTATTGACGAATGGACAGCCGACGATTTGAAAGCTGAACCGGAAATGCTCGGACTTTCTGGTTCGCCTACAAAAGTTAAAAAGATCGAAAATGTTGTTTTTCAGCATAAGGATTCAACAGTTCTTGGCAATTCCGATAAGGAAATCGAAGGTCTCATGCTGAACCTGATCAACAGCCACGTTATTGGCTAATCAGTATAAGAAATTTAAAATCAACGACTAATACCATAAGCACGTGAACAACATATTTGTTTATTGCGAAGTTACCGACGAAGGATCAATTGCAGATGTAAGTCTCGAACTTCTTTCGAAAGGGAAAAAACTGGCCGGCGACCTCAAAGTGAAACTGGAAGCAGTTGTAATCGGATATAAGGTCAAAAACCTCGAAAACCAGTTGTTCCCTTTTGGAGTGGATGTAATTCATTATGCGGACGAGGAAAGGCTTTTCCCTTACACAACACTTCCTCATGCATCTATCATTCTTGATCTTTTCAAAAAAGAAAAACCTGAAATTGCACTTTTCGGTGCTACCAGTATTGGCCGCGATATTGCTCCGCGGGTCGCCTCAGCACTGCGTTGCGGACTAACAGCAGATTGTACCAGCCTCGAAATTGGCGATCACTTCGAGAATAAAACGCAGACAGAATTCAAAAATCTTTTGTACCAGATCAGGCCTGCCTTTGGCGGAAATATTATTGCTACTATTATTAATCCCGAAACCCGTCCTCAAATGGCAACGGTAAGGGAAGGGGTAATGAAAAAAGAGATCTTTTCCAATAAATTCAAAGGAAAGCTGGTTAAGATTGATGCTAAAAGCATTCTTAAAGATGACGATTTTGCAGTCACCATTATTGAGCGCCACATGGAAAAAAGCAAGATCGACATTAAAAACTCACAGGTTATTATTTCCGGAGGCTATGGTGTTGGCTCAAAGGAGAATTTCAATCTCCTTTTTGACCTTGCCGACATTCTGGGGGCACAGGTTGGTGCTTCACGTGCAGCCGTTGATGCCGGGTTTGTTGAACACGAACGCCAGGTTGGACAGACAGGAGTTACTGTAAGGCCTAAACTTTACATTGCCTGCGGAATTTCGGGTGCAGTGCAGCACAGGGCTGGTATGGATCAGTCGGCACAGATCATTTCGATCAATACCGATGTTCACGCACCCATCAATAATATTGCAGATTACACAATCATTGGAAGTGTCGCAGATGTAATTCCGAAAATGATCAAATATTACAAGAAAAACTCGAAGTAAATCCTCTGACAATAATGGAAAATTTCTATAACGACAATCCCCATCTCAGGTTTCACCTTACCCATCCTCTGATGGAGAAAATTGTAAAACTGAAAGAGGCGGGCTATAGCCAGAAAGATAAATACGATTTTGCTCCGCTCGATTTTGAAGATGCCATTGACAATTATGATAAAGTGATGGAAATCATTGGCGAGATTAGTGGCGAAATCATTGGGCCGAACGCCGAATCGGTTGACAAGGAAGGACCAATGCTTATCAACAACGAGGTAAAATATGCCCGTGGGACACAGCAGAATTACGATGCGCTTGTGAAGGCCGGCCTGGTTGGGTTTACCTTGCCCAGAGAATATGATGGACTGAATATGCCGATCGTTCCTTATGTTATGTCCGGTGAAATCGTTTCCCGCGCCGATGCCGGGTTCGCTAACATCTGGGGACTTCAGGATTGTGCCGAAACTATTCATGAGTTCGCTTCCGATGAGGTAAAAGCCGAATTTCTGCCCCGTTTTAATAAAGGAGCCACTGCAGCCATGGATCTTACCGAACCTGATGCAGGTTCTGATTTACAGGCAGTGCAGTTAAAAGCAACTTACGATAACCACAAACACAAGTGGATTCTTGATGGTGTAAAACGATTTATTACCAATGGGGATGCTGATATTTCACTGGTACTGGCACGTTCCGAAGAAGGAACTTCGGATGCACGTGGACTTTCACTTTTCGTTTACGACCGCACCGATAAAGCAGTAACTGTGCGCCGTATCGAAAATAAACTTGGTATAAAAGGTTCACCAACCTGTGAACTTGTTTTTAAGAATGCTCCGGCAAAACTGATCGGTGATACCAAACTGGGACTTATAAAATATGTAATGTCACTGATGAATTCAGCTCGTTTGGGTGTTGGTTCCCAGTCAGCTGGAATTGCTGAAGCCGCTTATCGCGAAGCTTTGAAATATGCAACCGAGCGTGAACAATTCGGCAAATCCATCATCAAGTATGCTGCCGTTTACGAAATGCTTACCAATATGAAAGTAAAGATAGATGCCATGCGCACTCTGCTATATGAAACGGCCAGGTACGTTGATATTTACAAAGCCTATAACCACACTGCAAAAGGACGCAAACTAGAACCGGAAGAACGTCAGGATGCTAAAATGTACCAGAAACTGGCTGATATGTACACACCTTTGGTAAAACTCTATTCCAGCGAAGGTTGCAATCAGATTGCCTACGATGCCATCCAGATTTTTGGAGGAACCGGCTACATGAAAGACTTCCCGATCGAACGTATTTATCGCGATGCACGTATTACAACTATTTACGAAGGTACTTCGCAATTGCAGGTAGTTGCAGCTATCCGGAATGTGGGCAATGGTGCTTTCCTTACAGCCATGCGCGAACGCAGTCAATTGTCGGTAAAACCAGAACTGGAATACCTTAGAGGCACCCTTGAGAAGATGACTGAGCAATACGCTAAGACTGTTGATAAAGTAAACGAATTTGCTGATAATGAGTATTTTGACTTTCATGCCCGCCGCATGGTAGAGATGGCTGGGAACGTGCTGATTGGCTACCTTTTATTATACGATGCCAATAGGAGCGAAGTCTATGCAAAGTCCGCCGACATTTTTATCCGCAAAGGACGCTCCGAAAACATTGCATCTGTAAGTTTCATCAACAATTGCCATCCTAAGGATATAAATGATTTCAAAATGTAAAGAATTACGCCGGAACTGATTCATTCAATTTGTAATCAATACGAATAACTAATTAACAATCAGAAAGAACACTCACTAACCGGGCGTTCTTTTTGTTTTAATGCATTTCAGTATTTTATCGTATTAAATTTTTATTAACATATAGAAAATCCGGTGACGTAATTTTTGTACTTTTCCGCCGAATTTAATAAACTTAATAAAGGGATTCAGGCATTTTCTGATGATTTCTTCTTTTAAGAATATGGAATACAAAAAGGAAAAGCGAATTTATCCGGCAGGTTGCATTCAAAACATTGAAGATTAATTAAATACAAGTCATACCCAACGTTACTAAATAATGGAAAACAGAAAAGTACTTAAAAGTGGTGAATTCCTTGTCGACACCGTTGAAGCTAAAGATGTGTTTATTCCGGAAGAATTCAACGACGAACAGTTGATGATTGCTCAAACCTGCCAGGATTTCCTGGATACAGAGGTTTATCCGAACATGGACAAAATCGATAGTCCGGATATAAACCTGATGCGAACGATCCTCGAAAAATCAGGTGAACTCGGATTAATGGGAATTGCTCTGCCTGAGGATGTAGGTGGGTTCGGACAATCGTTTGTAACTCAAATGCTTGCAGCTGAGACTATTGGAGCAGGTTATTCATTTTCAGTTGCATTTATGGCCCATTGCGGTATAGGAACTTTACCAATTGCCTATTATGGTACTGAAGAACAGCGACAGAAATATGTTACCAAACTTGCTACCGGCGAACTGATTGGCGCATATTGCCTTACAGAACCCGGTGCCGGAAGCGATGCCAACGCAGGAAAAACAAATGCGCGCCTTTCGGAAGATGGTACACATTATGTCCTGAACGGCCAGAAAATGTGGATCACCAATGCAAATTTCGCTGATATTCAAACCGTATTTGCTAAAGTTGGAAACGACCGTATTCTCAGTGCTTTTATCGTTGAGCGTTCGATGCCCGGAGTTGTTGTTGCTCCTGACGAGAAAAAAATGGGTATCAAAGGTTCTTCAACTGCTCAGATATTTTATAATGATGTAAAAGTACCTGTCGAAAATATGATCGGCAACCAGGGCGAAGGATTCAGGATTGCATTGAACATTCTGCATATGGGTCGCATTAAACTGGGTGCCAATGTAATAGGAGCCGCAAAGAAAGCCATTAACGATTCAATTAAATATGCCAACGAGCGAAAGCAATTCTGCGTTTTGATCTCAACCTTCGGAGCTATCAAGCACAAAATTGCGCAACAGGCTATTAAGACATTTGCAGCAGAGTCAGCAACTTACCGCGTAAGTAAGGATATTGATGATCTGATTATGATCAATAAGGCTTCGGGACTTGATCACGGCCGCGCTACTATCGAAGGAATTAGTCATTATGCCGTTGAAGCTGCAATCCTTAAAGTATATGGTTCGGAGGCATTGGATTATGTAGTTGATGAAGCGGTTCAGATACATGGAGGTATGGGTTATTCCGCCGAGATGGCTGTTGAACGTGGTTACCGCGATTCGCGTATTAACCGGATTTTCGAAGGAACCAACGAAATAAACCGTCTTCTTATCGCTGATACAGCTATAAAACGTGCCCAGAAAGGTGAATTTGATCTTTTCGGTCCGGCAGAAAAACTATTTAATAACCTGGATCAGATAACTTCAGGCAAAGTGGAAGGTGAAAGTTATTATGCAGAAAAACGTCGTTATCTGGCTAATTTTAAGAAAGTTATACTTATTGCGATACATGGCGTTACCAGGTATTTCGACAAAAAACTGGTGAAAGAACAGGAGGTAATGAACAACATCTCCGAAATGATTATGGAAACATACATCGCTGAATCTCTGGCCCTTCGGGTCGAAAAGCTGGAAAGCATGAAAGGAAATGCAGATATTTTCCGTGATATGCTTGATGTGTATGTTTACGACACTGCCGACCTGGTTCGTAAATCAGCACGCGACGCATTCAATTCCTTTGCTGAAGGTGCTGAATCCGAAAAACTGAATGCTGCTATCGAAAAATTGACCCAGGTTGCCGGGATTAATGTTAAAGAAGCCCGCAGGCGAATAGCTGACAGGCTTATCGAAAACAACGCTTATAAATTTTAGCAGGTAATATTTTCAAAAATCATGCGAACGCTCCTTTTCCAGGGAGCGTTCGCATTTGAAAAAGTTACAAATTCATTTTCAACAATCCGGAAACAGAAAATAAAAGGCTAAATTTGCGTTGTTCATGAAATTATCGGTGCTTATATTCAGGCCAAATGAAAGATAAATAAGAAAATCAGCTTTAAAAACTGCAAGGAGGTTGAAAGCGTTTATAATGCGGCTCTATTTCCGGTTTATTTATTCATAATAAAATTGAATCTTTCTATGTCACCTTTATTTAGTCATTTGTTAATTCCATTCATTGTAGCCATGTTCCTGGCTATTACAATGGGTGGTAGTGGAACCGGACCTGCATTTTCAGCAGCTTATGGGGCTAATGTGGTACGTAAAAGTTTAATTCCGGGTCTATTCGGAATAATGGTTTTCCTGGGTGCCATTATTGCCGGGAAGAATACTGCAGCAACGGTTGGAAAAGAATTAATAAATCCTGAATTAATGACTTTTTCGGTGGTTTCTGTAATTCTTTTTTCTGTCGCAATCTCGTTGCTTGTTGCTAATATGGTTGGAATACCGCAGTCTACCAGTCAGTCTACTGTGATGGCTGTTTGGGCAGCCGGAATATTCTTCAGTGAGGTCAATACAGAAAAAATATTTCTTCAGGTTATTCCAGCCTGGTTTATACTTCCTGTAATTGCATTTTTTCTCAGTCTTTTCTTTGGGAAATACATTTACCGGCCTATGCGACGGCGCGGGCTTACAATGTCGCTGTCAGTAAATGTAAATCGTAAACCAATTATAAATGGTCTTATACTTTTCATGTCAATGTATGTTGCTTTTTCAATAGGAGCCAATAATGTTGCCAATGCAGCAGGACCTATCGCAACTATGACCGCTAATGAATTGCACATTACCGGTGATAAAAACTTTTTACTTATCATGATACTTTCAACTCTTATGGTTGCCCCAAGTTTTGCCATTGGAAGTTCCATTTTTGGTACCAAGATACTCAATAATACCGGAAAGGAAATTGTGTTATTTGGTAAATTTGAAGCAGGCATAATTGCCTTTGTTTCAGCCAGTTTACTCTTGTTTGCATCAGTTTCAAAAGGAATTCCTACTTCGCTGGTTCAGTTAAATGTAGCTGCCATTCTTGGTGTTGGTGTTGCAAAACTTGGCACTAAAAATATTTTCAGAAAAACTGAAGTTCGCAAGTTTTTTCTGATGTGGCTTATAGCACCCGTGATTGCATTTTCACTTTGCCTGATTTTACTTTTCCTGGGTGATAGATTTGGATTTCTTTAAATCATTACTACACTGATTGTCAATATTTTCACTCAAAATAACAAACTTCATTGAACAAGCAGGAAATTATCCGAAAAACTGTTGAATTTGTCAAATATACGCTATCAGACGCGGAAGGCGGGCACGATTGGTGGCACACTTACAGGGTGTGGAAATCAGCAAAGCATATTGCTCAACACGAAGATGTTGACCTTTTCATTGTTGAACTCGGGGCGTTGCTGCACGATATTGCTGATTCGAAATTCCATGGCGGTGATGAGCAAATCGGGCCTCAGAAGGCAAGGGTATTTCTACAGTCAAATCAGATTGATGAAAATGTAATTGATCATATCGAAAAAATTATTTCAAATATTTCTTTTAAAGGTGGGCAGTTGCCACAAAAGTTTAAATCGCCGGAACTTGATATAATTCAGGATGCTGACCGGCTGGATGCGATGGGTGCTATTGGAATAGCAAGGACTTTTAATTATGGAGGTCATAAAGGTAATCCTATCTATGATCCTGGTTGCAAACCCAACCTACATCTTACTAAGGATGAATATAAAAACAGTAAAGCACCGACACTGAACCACTTCTACGAAAAACTGCTTCTGCTTAGGGAAAGAATGAATACCAAAGCAGGAAGAAAAATGGCTGAGCAAAGGCATAAGTTCATGATAGCTTACCTCGACCAGTTTTATAAAGAATGGGATGGCGAACAATAACCTGATTTGGGAATAAGTAAAAAGGACGCTGTTAGAAAGCGTCCTTTAAAAATAAATAAAAATTAACTTATTGAACTGCTGCATCGGGTGCGGTTGGTGATTCTTCAGCAGCAGGGAGTAAAAGTTTTTCAACAACTATTTTCATATCCTTGATTTCAGGATCAAAATCAATATTGATAATATCACCCTGAGCAAGTTTGGTAAGAATTATTTCTTCAGCCAGCATATCTTCGACATATTTCTGAATAGCTCTTTTCAATGGACGGGCACCGAATTGCTCATCCCAGCCTTTTTCAAGAATATAATCTTTTGCCCGTTCAGTAATGTTTGGTTCGTAACCCATAGTCCGGATACGGCTGAAAAGATG
>JBBQUX010000136.1:0-8086 GCA_038212135.1 Bacteroidales bacterium
CGACGACAGGGATATTAAACTTTCCTATGCTCCTGCTAATCAATATTCGAGCGGCGGAACGAATAACCTTATTGATGGGATCCGATGTTCACCCGATTTCCGGATTGGCGGCTGGCTTGGTTTTGAAAAAGTAAACCTCGAAGCCATTATTGATTTAAGGCAGGTAAGAAATATCACAACTTTTGGAGCAGGGTTTTTTCAGGATATAAATGCCTGGATTTTCTTCCCTTCACAAATTGAATTCTTTGTGTCGGAAAATGGAACGGATTACCGTTCAGCATGTATCATTAAAATTGATGTTCCCCTGGAAAAAGAAGGTGGAATAGTGAAAACTTTCGAAACCCAGGTAAAACCAGTGAATGCCCGTTTTGTAAAAATGGTGGCAACCAACATAGGGAATTGCCCTCCGGGTCACAAAGGGATGGGAGGTCCGGCATGGATGTTTTCGGATGAGATTATTGTTAAATAATGTGTTAATGTGTTAATGTGATAATGTGATAATTCGGCAATTCGACAATTCAATAATGTGGTAATGTGATAATGTGGTAATGTGATAATGTGGTAATGTGGTAATGTGGTAATGTGGTAATGTGGTAATGTGGTAATGTACGATTAGAGAATTAGAGAATTTTGTGGATTTATTTTGCAGTTAAAACGTTCATGATGAAAAGTAGATATTCAGGTACCTTTCAAACACAGATGAAAATAATTTCATTACTGTTTATGGTTCTTTTTGCCGGAGTAAGCACTCAGGCTCAGCTTATTAAAGACAATAAAACAATCGCCGATATGCAGCTGATGTTTCTAAAACAAGAGCAGCTGGCAGCCGGAAGAAGTCAGCAGCTTTTTGAAGTATTTAAATCACCATTAACTTCGGACGAAAAACAGGCACTAAAGTATTTGTATGCTTATATGCCCCTGAGTGACCTGGCAGACTACAACGGTGATTTTTTCCTTCAGCAGGTTAAATCGGTGTTAAAAGCCCGAAGTGAAATGACCTGGGGACCTGCAATTCCGGAAGATGTTTTCCTCCATTTTGTGCTTCCTGTCCGGGTCAACAACGAAAACCCCGATCAGTTCCGGGTTGTAATGTACAATGAAATTACAAACCGAATTGCCGGAATGAACATGCACGACGCTGCCCTGGAAGTGAACCACTGGTGCCACGAAAAAATGACATACCGGGGAAGCGATGAGCGCACCAGTTCGCCGCTTGCAAGTTTAAAAACATCCTTTGGACGCTGCGGCGAAGAATCGACATTTACTGTAACAGCCCTGCGAACCATTGGAATTCCTGCCCGCCAGGTTTATACTCCGCGTTGGGCGCACAGCGACGATAACCACGCCTGGGTAGAAGTATGGATTGATGGGAAATGGAATTTCCTGGGTGCCTGCGAACCCGATCCTGAGCTTAATATGGGCTGGTTTGCGGAACCTGCCCGCCGGGCGATGCTGGTGCACACGCGCGCCTATGGCTCGTATCATGGAAATGAACCTGTTATTGACAACCAGGAACGCTTTGCAGAACTTAACCTGATCGGGAATTATGCTGCCGCCAAAAGCATTTACGTAAAAGTAATCACTGCTGATAATCAGCCGGTTCAAAAAGCAAATGTTGAGTACCAGCTTTATAATTATGCCGAGTTCTACCCTATTGCAAAAGGCACAACGGATAAAAATGGTATCAGTTCGATCATTACCGGCCTTGGCGACATGCTGATATGGGCCTATGACGGCGAAAAATGGGGTTACAATAAAATATCTGTTGACAAAATGGATTCCGTAATTGTTGTTATCTCAGCTAAACATCCCGCCGGATTTCATGAAAATTTTGACTTCATCCCACCTGTCGAAAAAACCCCTCTGCCATCGAAAATCACTCAAAAGCAGCGTGATCAAAACACATTCAGGTTGCACCAGGAAGATTCCATCAGGACAGTTTACATGTCAACTTTTAAAGATTCGACCTGGATCGCTGCTTTTGCGGCACAACAGGAATTGAGTGCTGAACGTCTTTTGCCAATTTTCAGCAAGAGCTATGGCAACTGGAAAGAAATTGCAGATTTTATTTCGGAAACTACCGCCTTACAAAAAGAATGGGCAGTATTGATGCTTGAATCCATTTCAGAAAAAGATATCCGCGATACGAAAGCTGAGATTCTGAATGATCACCTTACGAATTCATTTAAATACAACAACCCGGCTTCTATAGCGGACAAGGAATTCTTTGCCGTTAATATAATGATCGGAAGAGTTTCAAATGAAATAATGGTTCCTTGGCGTGCCTTTATTCAAAATCAGTTTGAAAACGATTTCGCTCTGTCATTCAAAAAGGATGTTAACGTTCTGGTTAACTGGATAAAGAATAATATAAAAACCGATAATACAGCCAATCTTCATTCGAGGGCTCCCCTATCGCCACAAGGTGTATATGAAATCAAAATGGCTGATAAGCGTTCGCGCGATATCTTCTTTGTTGCAGTTTGCCGGAGCCTTGGACAGGCAGCCCGCATAAACCCGGAAACCAGCCTTCCTCAATATTTTAAAGCTGATGAATGGCATAATGTTGCTTTTGAACCCGTTACCGAAAATATCACTGCAAAAGGATTTATCAGATTTGTAAACACTGATGAAAGTTTTGATCCTAAATATGCCACTAATTTTACAATTGCCCGCTATAATAGCGGGGTTTACCGCACTGTTGAGTTCGACTATGGCAGGAAAATCAGTGAGTTTGGAACCAAAACTGAAGTAGAAGCGGGGAAATACCTTCTTGTTACCGGTAACAGGCAGTCCGATGGAAGCGTTCTCTCCTCAGTAACTTTTTTCGAAGTTCCCGCAAATGTTACAACCGATATAAAAGTGGAAATCAGGCAGGATTTCTCACTGGTTGAACCATGGGCTAAAATCAACACTGACACATTCAAATTCACCCAATATTCAACTGGCGAAGTTATCAGCCTATGCAATTTAGTTGCTGAAAAAGGTGCCATACTTATCTGGATTAATCCCGACAAAGAACCGTCGAAACATGTTATGGCAGATATTCCAGCAGTGAAGGATATTATTGAAAAATGGGGTGGCGGAATGTCGTTTTTATTTGTCCAGGACAAAGTGAGTGCTTCCTTTAAACCAGGCAATTTCCCCAACCTCCCTGCTCAAAGCAATTTCGCTAACGACAAAAGTGCTATAATGTTGAAGGAAATAGAGAGATTGCGAGGCCGTACATGTGGTGATAATCTGCCGGTTATTGTTTTAACCGATAAAAACGGCAACCTTATTTATTACTCCGAAGGCTATAAAATCGGCATAGGCGAACAAATTGCCAAGGCAATTGCACCATTGCGATAATTCTGAAAAAATTTATACACTTCCCGTCGAAAACGTTTTCATTATATTACTTTTGCTAGCTTTTTGATTTGCAAAAAGAAATGCACTGTGTTTAATGATTTTTTTTTGAAAGATTGTTAATTTAAACAAAAATTTTCCTAAACTTGTCCGTCAATTTTCCGGCGGTAAATCCCACAATAAAATGCCTTTAGTTACTGACAGCCATCTGAAAATTTTTGTAGAAGCAGCCCACCGAATCGGCACGCATCAACTATTGCTATGCAGTAGTGGTAACTTGTCGTGGCGGCTTAACGACGAAATCATGCTCATCTCGCAGACAGGTTCATGGCTTCCTTACCTTACCAAGGATCAGGTTTGTATTAGCCGCCTGGCTGACGGAATGGTCACTAACAACGTGAGCCCATCCATGGACAGTGGCTTTCATTTCGGCATTTTTCGTCAGCGCAAAGATGTAAATGTAATCCTGCATTTCCAGTCGTTATATGGCACTACATTGGCCTGTCTGCCCGATCCGCCGAGGAATTTCAATGTAATAAACGAAATTCCTGCTTATGTGGGTAAAATTGATATGTTACCTTATATCTGCCCCGGATCACCGGAGTTGGGAATTAAAGTAACGGAATCTATGAAAACCCATGACCTGATAGTGCTGCAGAATCACGGACAGGTTGTAGTCGGGAAAAATTTCGACGACGTAATACAAAAAGCACTTTTCTTTGAGCTGGCATGTGGCATTATTATGCGCAGCCGCGACCAGGCTGTTCGTCTTACCGATGAGCAGTTGTGTAAAACGGATAAATACATGAAGAAATTTCCTTCTTTATAAGATAAAATCCTCCGGTTCCGCTCAAAGGAATTTTGAAAAGCATTCGAATATAGTATCATACACTGAATAAATTTCAATTTCATTCCAATGAACCGATTAAGAGGATCCTTTCCTAAAGTTGGAGACAAAAAGACCTGATAGTATGAAAAAGAAATTGTTACTTTTCCTGACTATAGCAGCTATTGGAATCAACATCTATGCTCAGGAATCAGAAGAGCCTTATATTACTCCAGATGATCCGCTGGTAGTAAAAAACATGGAAGAATGGCAGGATATGAAGTTCGGAATACTCATGCACTGGGGAACTTACAGTCAATGGGGCGTGGTAGAGTCGTGGAGCATTTGCCCCGAAGATGAAGGCTGGACTCAGCGCAGCGGGTCTTATTCAAAGGACTATTTTACTTATTTGAAAGCGTATGAAGACTTGCAGAAGACGTTTAACCCAATTAATTTCAATCCTGATAAATGGGCAGCAGCTGCCAGGGATGCAGGCTTTAAATACATGATTCTTACGTTTAAGCATCACGACGGATTTTGTATGTTCGACAGCAAATACACCGACTATAAAATTACCAGCCCTAATACTCCTTTTCATACTAATCCAAAAGCCAACATCGGTAAAGAAACTACTGATGCTTTCAGGAAGGAAGGTTTTGAAATCGGTACCTGTTTTTCAAAGCCCGACTGGCATTGTGAAACCTACTGGTGGCCATATTTCCCTCCCAAAGACAGAAATGTAAATTACGATCCGAAACGCTATCCTGAACGCTGGCAGCAGTATAAAGACTTTACTTACAACCAGATAGAAGAAATTCTTTCCGGCTATGGAAAAGTAGACATTCTTTGGCTCGATGGTGGCTGGGTGAGGCCGAAACAAAGTATCGATGCGAATATTGACTGGCCAAAAACTATTCCATATGACCAGGATATTGATATGGCGAAGATTGCTGCTATGGGACGCAGGCACCAGCCAGGCCTGATTGTTGTTGACCGTTCAGTAACCGGGGAATTTGAGAACTACCGTACTCCTGAGCAGCAAATCCCTGCTGTTCCGCTCCATTATCCATGGGAAACCTGCATGACAATGGCTTCTTCCTGGTCGTATGTACCGGGTGATGTTTACAAACCAGCAGGCACAATTATTCATTACATGGTTGATATTGTTGCCAAAGGCGGAAATTACCTGTTAAACATCGGGCCGAGCCCGCTTGGTGATTACGATTCAACAGCTTACTCCCGAATGAAAGAAATCGGTGCCTGGATAAAAATAAACGGAGAAGCAATTTATGCCACCAGGCCAATTGCACCCTATAAGGAGAAGAATATATGCTTTACACAGAATAAAGATAAGCGTGTAAACGCAATCTACCTTGCCGGAAAAGAAGAAACCAATCTTCCTCCCGTGGTTAAAATAAAGGGTATAAAACCTTCAAAGAAGGCTACCATTCAATTGCTTGGCTTGAGTAAAAGCCTCAAATGGAAAACAGAAAATGGTGAAACAGTTATTACAATTCCTTCCTCAATGCAAAAAACGCCTCCCTGTAAATATGCATGGACATTTACCATCAGCCAGGTGGAATAAATACTGTTTCCATTGCAACTAAAATAAAAAATCCCGGAGCCATTCACTGAACGACTCCTGGATTTTCATTAATTCTCATCCCTTTTCAAGTCATGAGAATTTATAGCAAATTTATTTTTTTTCGATTTCAAGCAGTTCTACATCGAAAATCAAGGTGGAACCTTCCGGTATCGGACCCGTCTGTTTATCGCCATATGCAAGTTTTGCAGGGATATAGAGCATAAACTGGGCACCTGGCTTCATTATCTTCAGGGCTTCTGTCCATCCGGGTATAACCCCGTTAACAGGGAATTCGATTGGTTCGCCTCTTTCGCGCGAGGAATCAAAAACAGTTCCATCAAGTAGTGTACCTGTGTAATGAACTTTTACCATATCATCATCGTCAGGTGATTCTCCCTCCCCGGGTTTAATAATTTTAAACTGAAGTCCGGTAGGCGTTTCGATAATTCCTTCCTTTACTCTGTTGGCCGCAAGGAATTCGTCCCCCAATTTAACATTTTTGTCATTTTCATGAGTTGCTACTGCCATTTTCTTTGCACTCATTTCCTGTTGCCAGGCTGTCATAATCTGCCCGATCTGCTCCTGAGTAAAAATGGTATCAGTTTTTGCCTGTGCGTCCGAAAAACCTTTAAAGACCAATTCTTTGTTCAGGTTTAGCGAATTTTTTGCGAAACTGTGAGCAATGTCGGCACCGATAATATAACTAATAGTATCATTATTAGTAGCAAATGCTGGTGTGATAACAACGACTTCCTCATTTTTGCCTTTTTTCTTCTTTTCCTTCTTCTGCGCGAACACCGGTGAGGAAATTGCTGCTACCAATACCATGATAACAGTAAGTAAAATGTATTTTTTCATATCTGGTTTAATTGTTTGCGCAAAAGTATGGAAATAATGTAATTTTTAAAATTAAAAGATGTTAAATTGGGGTTGAAGAGTTTGAAGAGTTTGAGGAGTTTGAGGAGTTTGAGGAGTTTGAGGAGTTTGAGGAGTTTGAGGAGTTTGAGGGAGTGTGCAAAAAGTGCTTTCTGAAATAATTTTTGAGAGGCTCTACCTTGCAAGTTTTATTTCATTTCCCGGCTTGGGCTCATCACCCGGGTTCAATTTGTTATATTTCAGTAATTTAGCCAGTTTGATGCATTTTTCCTGTGAAATGGAATACATGCTTTCACCCGGTTTAAGCATATACCTTTGTTCATGGTTTTTCTTCTTTTTGGGCTCGAGATAGATCATCTGCCCAGGAACAATGATATCACTTTCCAGCAGATCGTTCTGTTTATATACCTGGTGACTAAAAATAGAGAATTCTTTAGCTATACTGAACCAGGTGTCTCCTTTCTTTACAAAGATGAAAGGAACTCCGTTGTTTTCATATACTTTGCGGCCTTCATCGGATGTATAGGAATATTCAAAATCGGAAGCGGCTGGCATTTTGTAATTCTTACGAAAAATGACACGGCCTTCCTTTTCGGAAAATGCTTTATCCTTGTCAGATTCCTGTTTACGCAGGATTTCAGTCTCATTACCGGTACTTTTCTGAGTAATTTCTTCCTGTTTAATCGAGGTATCGTCCAACAAATGAAGCTGGTTCTTCTCAATCAGGCGGATAAGGATGTTCGCATAATCAGGATTTGTAGCATAACCGGCTTTTTTTAATCCGGTAGCCCAGGCTTTATAATCGTTGATTGGCAATGCAAAAAGTGAGGCATACCTGCTACGGGTTGAAAGAAATATGGAATGGTCGCGGTACGATTCTTCCACATCCTTGTATACCCTGAAGCATTCATTTGCTTCATCGTCGTGATAATAATATTTCTCTCCGGTCCAATCTTTCTGACACTTTATTCCGAAATGATTTTTCGATTCGACCGCAAGCACACTTTTGCCGCAACCACTCTCAATCATTCCTTGTGCAAGGGTTATGCTCGCAGGAATTTTATACAACTGCATTTCCCTTACAGCAATAGATTTATATTGCTTAATATAAACCGCATAATCCGAATTAGTGAGTTGCTGAGCTGATAAAAAACCAGTAATCAGTAAAAAGAAGAAGAAAATTGCGATGCGCAAACTCATAAATATTCCTGCTAAAGTTGCAAATTTACAAATTTCATACTTTACTTATACTTTTTGATTTGCCGAATCACTACAGCACAAAGCTTTCTGTAATTTTTGCACTTATTTACAATTATTTTTAATAAAAAGATCGAACTCAACTTAACTTATTATATATTTGTAGAATTAACAGAAGAGTAAATAATAATATTTATAAACTATGTTTTCGTACTAAACTCATTGGGGTAGATACGATGGGTTGGTAGTTTTCT
>JBBQUX010000137.1:0-7972 GCA_038212135.1 Bacteroidales bacterium
CGACGGTTTTCTCTTTTCAGCCAGTAACCTTTAACTTTCCTTAATGTGTCATGCTAACATACATATACACCGATATAAGAGTGGTTTTGTATGATATACTCATTTTATGGAAGTTAGAGTTTGAAGCTAAAAAGCCAAATCTTGCTATTCAATTAAAAAGGGGAAAACCTGCTTACGAGGGGGGAAAACAAGCAAGAATTAAGGTTTTATAGGAGGTATATTCGTACCCTATAAAAACATGTAAATATAGTACATTTATAGGTTAAAAGCAAGAAAAAAACTAAAGCAGAGGGAAAAATGGGATTAATAGTTAGGTGGAATGAAGATTAGCAGCGAATGGTATGGCTTCATCAACTGCAGTTGAGTCATTTTGCTATAAGAGGTTTTTATACAGAAACTGGTAGGGCAATTTCTTTTCAGATAGATCAATACCACAGGGTAGGATTTTCCAGGGTAATAATCAAGGCTAATTAGCTAGGAAACAATATTTTGAGCTATGGTTGTGTCCATTTTATAAAGGAATTACCATAAACACTGAACCTGTTAATGAATATGATTTTGGGGACAATCAGCTCACTTATAGTATCAACCCGATAGGATATGCCTGAAAATATTACTGAATTTCTTCCTCTTTCGATTAGCTAACCTGTATGCTTAATCTTTCAAGTCCAGTTGTACCACCCATTTCACTAAAAACACAAAAGCCTGTAAATAAATCATTTACAGGCTTTATTTTTGTGTTTAAGCGGTCCGGACGGGAGGCGGACAAACCACAGCTATTCAATTGATTATTAATATTTTACATGGGGTTAATTATTATCTGGTAGATTGTGGGTAGAATTATTATCTATATTGTTTGAGTTTTAAGGGGTTAGACTAATTAATTGTTTGCTATAAATAGGAGCGGATTGAAGCATACTAGTATCTGTTTTTGGATACATTTTTAACTCATTATTAACGGAAGAGTTATTATAAGCAATCCGCAATCTTATCTCATTGCGGCCCTGGCGTACTTCTCCCCCCCCGGCACATCCGGAATCTTTAATGATAATACTTTTTGGTTTTCGATAAGTGAGTCGATGGTGTTCTGTTGTCGCTCCATCAGGGTTAACAGGCGTTCAAATCGTTCTGGTGTCATTAGTTCGTCATACTTAGAATTATTATTTTGGTTAACTGATTCATAGGCATTATAGTTTCCTTCCATTACTCCACTAATCTTAGTTTTAAAAACAGGCATTTCGCCCTTTAATATATAATCCGGATTTCCATTAACTGTTTTCTGTAGTTTTTCAAGAAAGAAATCTGTAATTTTATCAGTTCCGTTCTCGAAATTTGCATATGTACGGGGTTTATAACCGAGTATTTCAGCAAATCTATCTTTTTCAAATCCCGATTCTTTCCTCATAAGTCTCAATCGTTCAAAGTCTTGCATAGCTATTTAGATTTAGACTATTAATAAATAATATTTATTTTCAATTATTTGCAGATTTCTGTTGACTTTAACAGATTTCTGTTTAATTTTGTTGCAACATCCTAACAGAGAAAGTATACTTTAAAGAAATCTGTTACGATAAGAGAACAAAGATATAACAATTAATATAAATCTGTTACAATGTTAGAACAAATATTTACTAATATACAATATGGTGATTACCAGACACTGGGTAAAACCCTTGGTATATCAGCAGAAGCGGCCAAAATGAGGATACGCAGGGGGGATGAGAAAACTGCTAATATTCTGCGAAAAATTATAGAAAACAGGGAAAACCTGATTTCAGAGCTCTCGGAAATTGCAAAAACTGCATAATAGTTATAGCGATGACCGAACTCCAGGAACTCATACAATTGCAGCGCGAAAACAATCAGCTTCTGAAGGAGCTGCTTCAAAAAGAAACCGGCCCACAGATGGTTCCGGTGGCTGAAGCTGCGCGACTGCTATCGATGAGTCCGGCCACGGTGCGCGAAATGTGCGGTAAGGGCATTATAAAAGGCACGCTTAAAAACAAAGCTTCCAAAAACAAACATTGGGTTATCAATATCGCACAGGCCAGGGAGGATCTGACCCGTGGCGGATACCTGCAGTTGATTTCCGAAAAGCATGCCAGCAAGGCGAAGCGTGGAAATAAATCGACCATTAATTTAACTCATCAATAAATCCAAATCATCATGAACATTAAATCAATCAATCAATTGCGAGAGGAATTCGACGAGAAATTCCCGTTAAGCAAGGTGACCCGATCGCCACAGTTGCAGAGCCTATTTGAGTTTCTGCAGGATCATAAGTACGCCATCCGCGTACAGTTGAAACCCTATATCAAAAGCCTTCTAAGGGCTTACATGGATTACGATCAGGAAGTGTGTGCTGACTATGCTAATTCCTGTGCATTATGAGCGTAATACACGATATTAATCTGAAACACATCCGGCTGAGTGACACCAATACCCGCAAACATATTGACGAAGTACAGCTCAAAGGATTGGCCGATAGCATAAAGCAGGTAGGCATGTTTACACCGATAATTGTTCGCGGTAAAGAGAACGATTACGAAGTAGTTTGCGGCGAGCGCCGGTACCGTGCTGCCAAAATTGCCAAGCTAAAAGAAATCTCATGTATTATCCGCGAGCTGAGCGACGAAGAGGCCGAGGATCTGCGTATCACCGAGAACCTGCAGCGCCAGGATATCAGTCCGCTGGATGAAGCCGAGGCATACAAGCAGATGGTGGAGCATCGAAATTATACACCGCTGGCTATTGCGCTGCGTTTCGGTAAATCGGAAACGTATGTGCGCCACCGTCTGAAGCTGAATGATTTGATTGAGCCTTTCTGCGACCTGCTCGATAAGGAAGTGATCAGCCTGGGGCACGCGCTGGAACTGTGCAAGCTTTCGCCCGGGAACCAGGCGGCATATTACAAATCAGATTTTGCAACATGGGCAAATACTACCTGGTTCAAAGTTCCATCAGTAAAAACACTTTCCGATACCATCAAGAGGCAATATACCTGCCAGCTTTCGACAGCCACTTTTGATATCCGTAAAGCTTTTGATTTTGCATTGCCCTGCATTTCGTGTCCCAATAATTCGTCGTACAACACTTTCCTTTTCCCGGATATGCAGGATGAAGGCCGCTGCCTTGATCCCATTTGTTCTAACCGCAAAACCGAAGAGTCGCTAAAGGAAAAGATTGCGCTTGTAACCGAGGAGCAGCCGGACGTAACCCTTATCATCCCCACCTACCTGGGCACGGACGAACTGATAGGCGTTAAGAACTTGAAGGAAGAAGGGTTTTTGGTGAAGGAAGTACCCATTTACAATTTAGTAAGTAAACCTGAGCCTCCCGAGCAGGAAGCAATTGATATGGATTCAGAAGATCCTGACGCTATTGAAGATTACAAGTCGCAGGTTAAGGATTATGAAGACGAGCTGGAAGAATATAATAAAAAAATGGCAAGCGGTGAGCTTCGCAAAGGACTGATGGTTGCCGGAAGAACAAAGGGTGAAACTGTATATTTTGAGATTGATAAGGATGATAAGGATGGGAACGACAATGGAAAGAATGCGAAGGATGATGCCATCAAAGAACTGAAGGAGAAAGATAAGCGAAACCAGGAACTGCAATTTGAAAAGGGCTATATGGAAACAGTAGCCATGTTGAAGGAACAAGGCTACACCAGGCAAACAGGTCCGCTAAGCGAGCAGGAAACCAACGCACTGATGCTTGTGATGCTTACTCATGCTTCGACTGAATTAAAGGCAGAAATCGGGTATAAGGATTTTAACCAGGGAAAATCGAAAACAAAGCTCGAAATAGTACCTAATCTTACCGAAAGCCAGCGCGAACAAATTTTACGTTCGTTCATCCTCTACAAGCTTAACACATCATCGCCCAGTTATCAGATGGATGAAGCCAATATGCTGCTGACATTGGCAAGGGATCAATACTATGCTAATAGCATTGATATCCTGGATGAACAGGAAAGCAGGTACCAGAAGCGCAGACTCGCCATTTACGAACGTATTAATGAACTCAACCTCGAGCAACTGAAGTTGCCACTGGATGAAGTAGCGCAGGAATAAAATGGCGATTTGAGGACTGGGGAGTGGTATAAAACCCTGGCAAGGTGTGCCCGCTAGGAAGCAGTGCAATAAAATCTAGCTTGAAGCAGTGATACATGCTCAATTGAAGCCGAATAGAGTGGAAGACGCCTGGCAGCCGGGAAAGACCGGCAACCCGACCGGGTAGTTTAGCAGTTGAACGAATGAGAATATTTCAGTAACACGGCAATTCTCATATGGGCGTAGGTTCGAATCCTGCACCGGTCACGATCAATAACAATTTATAAATTTAATCATATGAAAACAATTGAACCCAAAATTGCAAGGTATCAGAAATTAAAATTTCATTCAAACAAAGCCTTTGATAACTGGCTGGAAAATAAAACAGCTATAATTATTGAGTTTGTGGATGATTACCAGGACCTGTTGAAAATATGGGTTGATGAAAAAGGAGAGATTCTGAACGGAAACCTACAGAATGGTATCTGGCTTGGTAAATTCGTAAATGTTGAGCAGCTGGGCCCTGAAAAACCCATCAAAATGTGGGACCAGGAAACTGAACAATGGGATGTAATGCAAAGGCTTGTAATTGAATCAGTAACCACACTATAATTAATCACTAATCAAAACAAAATCACCATGAAAATCGAAATCACTCCTGAAGTAATTGAATTATTCAATGAAGAAGGACAACCCGCCATTTGCTCCATCGGAAGCAAAAATGTTTGTTTCAACAAACCTGCAACCAGGTTACTGTCTATTGATACCGGCAGTCAGTTTCTGCTGGATTTTGAAGATGGACAGATGTATTATAAGGAATCGTTAAAGGGATTCAAACTTGCAAATTCCGGTAAAAACGTGGCTATGTGTAATATCACCGGCATTGGGAAATTTGTTGAAAAGCTTTACAAAAAGAATATCAAGCTCTACCGGTTCGAAATCGGCGAATTAAAGGACGGACGTCGCAAGCTCGAGTTAGTTGCCTGATGGAAGGACCAACGCCATACGGAAATGTAAAGCAAGGATTATACTGGGATTACCACAAGCTTTACTATTGGGATATGCTGTTATGCCACTTTTGGTGGCAAAGCAGCCTGCTGAAGGGAAAGCGTATACTGATAACTATGAATTTCCCGGCATCGAAGGAATTCGATCAAGTAAAATCGGTGAAAGGTACCAGTGATCTGAAGAAAATAATGGAGAAAGAAGCCCTGTTATTTATTGCGAAAATGAAAGAGTATGAACTTAGATAAGGCATATAAAAAAACACCACAGGAACGGTCTTTCGATCTGTTTAAGCTCAACTGCAATTTCAAAGGGGTATATCTTATTTTCGAACATAAATACATCTTTCCGGGCGATGCCATACCTAGTGAATATAGCGCAGCGCTTGTACCACATTATAGATTTCTCAACCGGGAAGAACGCCGTAACATCAGAAAAATAGTAAAGAAATGACAAAAGAAAAATTCTTCAGGCAACTTAACCAGGACGTATATACAACGCCATCCACCGCCGACGAAGTAGCATGGTTTTACGAATGGATGAATTCGCCGGTGAAACAAAAACTGCCAATGCTGGCAGCCAGGGCAGAACCGAAAGAAAAGGCAGCCCGAAACTTTTCGGCAAGGATCCTTGAGTTCCTGGACAGCTGTGCCGATCGGGGGCGAACAAATTTCGAAATGGAATACCGGGATAACAGAATCATAATTTTTGGAGGACATAAATCATTGACTATAAAAATATGAATCATGAAAGAAACATCGCCTGAATACATTTTAGTAATGCTGCTGGTATGCTGTTTATTTTTTCTGGTGGTATGGATATCAGGTAAAATTGAAAGATGATTTAACCAAATTTTTTAACCCTTAAAAATTCAGATCATGGATCCACAATTAAAACTGGGAGCATTATACGCGATGAGTGCATTAGTATTTGTTTGCACCTCAGTGTCAGCCCTGGTATTTATACGAATGATGCAATCACTGCTAAGCAATTTAAAATTAATAAAACTGTGGCGCAACGGCCTATGCTCAGGTGATTGGGTACTGATTATTGACGGATCGTGCGTAATCAGAAAAATAATACACGCCAGCGCAGATGGTTTTGTGCAGGTAGAAGATACCAAAGGCCAACGGTCAGGCCATCACATCTCAACCATCTACCCTATAACTGCAACATCACATGGGACGTCAAATTAAAGAAGGGCTTGACTATCATCCGGTATATGTTGATTTTGAAGAGAACGACAAAATATCACTACTACTATCGGAGCATGGCATGCTGGGCGAAATTGTACTGCAAAGATTGTGGCGCTCAATATATCGAAACAAGGGGTATTATTACGAATTCGGCTCCGACGAATGCCTTTTACTGAGCCGTAGAATAGGATACGGGTTGCGATCGCAGGAGATTATGGAAGTAGTGGAAGCCTGCCTGAGGCGCAATATTTTCAGCATGAAGCTTTACAAAACCTATGGTATTCTTACAAGTCGCAGGATCCAGGAGATATATTTAAATGCCACCGTTGAACGAATTATGGTGAAGATTGATATCCGGTACCTGTTAATAAATCTGCCGAAAAAGTCGAATATCAAGGTGTATAATCCCGATTTATCGGGGGATGATCGGGGGAGAAATGCGATTTCTCCGACGGTAAACGGGGGAGAAATGCCATTTCTCGTGGGAGATTCGACCGATAAAAGCGATAAATCTGCCGATAAGTACACAAAGGAGAGTAAAGTAAAGGAAAGTATAGTAAATGAAAGTAAAGAAGAGGAGAGTGAAGGGGCTCCGCCTGTCACGCTCTTTTCAAAAGAATACTTTAAAATTTTGATTGAAGAAAGAAAAGAGGCTTTCCGGGGGGCGGTTGTATCGTTCCAATATAAATATGAAACTGCATGCCTTGAGAAGTTTTTTAAAAAATGGAGCGAATACACTCCTACAGGCAAGCGCATGAGGTTTGAGAGGGAATCAACATGGCAGATGGATGAGCGAATTAACAGCTGGGGCGAAGCGTGGAATGAAATAGAATCGAAAAAAGTAAAGCAAAGCGGGAACCGGATGAAATCGAATATAGATGCAGGTACCCAGGCGCTACAGGAACTCATTAATGAAATACGATAATGGAAACCGCTATATCAATTTATAATCCGGATACCCGGATGCAAAAAATAAAAACACAGGATAAACTGATGTGGGTCACTGCCATGATTACACGCATGTACGACATGGCCGGACAGAAAGCCGAAAAAGAAAACCTGAAGCTGCTGGTGCGCGAGCTGATCCGCGACCTGGAGAGCCGGTACCGTCTGCTGGCACTGGAGGAAGTGGAAACCATAATAGGCAACGGCGTACGCGGCGATTTTGGAGAATATTACGGTCTGAGCGTGGCCAGCATAGCCAAATGGTTTAAAACCTACATGGACAGCGGTGCCCATAACGAGTACCTGGCCAGTAAGGTGAAGGAACTGAAACTGATGCTTCCGGAATCGACCGGTTTAACCGATGGGGAAGTGGAAAAAATTATGATATCGGGATGCATACGATGCTTCAACGAGTTTGTAAATAGTGGAAAATTCAACGATTACGGACGCGGAAATTACTATTTCCTGAAGCGGCGAGGACTTATAAAACTGAGCGAGGACCAGATAAAGAAATACCTGGCAGCAGCAAAAAAAGAATACAAAGAGAACCTGGAGACTCAAAAACTTTCGACGAATAAAGACGATGCTAAGGATGCCATTATTATACTGAAAAATTTCCTGCAGGTAAACGACCGCAATGCAAATGTGCAAAGTATTGCACAATATAACGCGATGGCCGATTTTTTTAAAGCTATAATAAAACGCAAACAAAGTATTGAATACCTTATAAACGCAACCAAATAACTCACCATATGACACCAATCAAAGATT
>JBBQUX010000138.1:0-7846 GCA_038212135.1 Bacteroidales bacterium
ATCAAATTTTAAAAATATGAATATTGAATATCAGACACTTGCAAAATAATAAAACAAAAATCATCCAATATTGGGGTAAAAATACCCGAATTTAGGTCGTTTTTCTGTTGATTTTAGTGGAAAGGCTGCAAGATGGGTTAATGCAATAAACTATACACTGAATAATCCGGTAAAAGCTGGCTTAGTTTCTAATTGGAGAGAATGGAAGGGGACCTGGTGTGGGCGCAGCGATTTTTGATTCTGGGCACAGCGATTTCCAATCGCTGATGCAGTACGCAGCGATTTCTAATCGCTATATTCCGGAATGCGTTTAAAAATCGCATCACCCAGAAAGCGAAAAAAAAAATCCTACATCCTTTCCGGTACCTCAATCCCAAGCATCCACAGCGCATTTGCAATCACCTTTGCAGTAAAAAGCGATAAACTCAACCTGAGACTACGGCTCATAATATTCTCTTCCTTCAGAATTGTTAGATCGTGGTAAAAACGGTTATATTCCGATGCCAGTTCGAAAGCATAATTGGCAATAACGGCCGGGCTGTGTATATCTGCAGCCTGCATTAAAACAACAGGGAAATCATGAATTTTCTTCAACAACTCTTTTTCCTGTGAAAACATATCCGCATCTTGAACCTTACTCATTGAAACATCCAATCCTGTTTCTTCTGCTTTGCGCAAAACCGATTTTATCCTTGCATAAGTATACTGTATAAAAGGACCAGTATTCCCGTTAAAATCAATGGATTCAGCCGGGTTGAAAAGCATATTTTTTCGGGGATCTACCTTCAGAATAAAATACTTTAACGCACCAAGCCCAATCGTCCTGTAAAGATTAACTGCGTCTTCGCCCTCAAAGGAATCAAGTTTACCCAGTTCACGTGCCATGGCTTCTGAAGTATCGAACATTTCCTGCATCAGGTCATCTGCATCTACAACGGTGCCTTCGCGCGATTTCATTTTTCCGGCAGGTAACTCGACCATTCCATACGAAAGATGATAAATGGAATCAGCCCATTCGCATCGCAGGTGTTTCAGAACTACTTTCAATACATTGAAATGATATTCCTGCTCATTTCCAACTACATAAATAAGCTGCTCTGGCTGGTATTCTTTGTAACGCTGCATGGCTGTTCCCATATCCTGGGTCATATACACTGACGTTCCATCACTTCGCAACAGAAGTTTCTCATCCATGCCTTCTGCGCTCAGATCAATCCATACTGAGCCATCATCGCGCCGTTTATAAACACCTTGCTGAACACCTTTTTCAACTAATTCTTTCCCAAGAAGATAAGTTTGTGATTCATAGTAAGTTTTATCAAATTCAATTCCCAGGGTTTTATATGTTTTGGCAAATCCTTCGTAAACCCAGCCATTCATCATCTTCCACAAGCCAATGGTTGCTTCGTCGCGCGCTTCCCATTTTTGCAGCAACAGTTGTGCTTCAATAATTAAAGGCGCTTTTTTAGCCGCATCTTCGGGTGATGAACCTTGAGCAACCATTGCAGCAATCTCTTCTTTATATTGTTTATCAAAAATCACATAATACTTCCCAACTAAATGGTCCCCTTTCATTCCGCTGCTTTCGGGAGTTTCGCCATTTCCCCAACGCTGCCAGGCAAGCATGCTTTTGCAGATATGGATTCCGCGGTCGTTTACCAGGTTTACTTTCACCACGTTTTTACCACTTGCAGCCAAAATCCTCGAAAGCGAAAAGCCAAGAAGGTTATTACGGATATGTCCTAAATGCAACGGTTTATTCGTATTTGGCGATGAAAATTCAACCACAACCGGCTTTTTCTCTGATTTTTCGCCATAACCGTAAGTGTATGACTTGTAATTTTCCGAAAGGAATTTGAGCCAATACTCATTTTTAACGATAATGTTCAAAAACCCTTTGATAACATTGAAATTTTCAACTTCCCGCAGGTTAAGTTTAAGATATTCGCCAATTTCAGTTGCGGTTGCTTCGGGCGATTTTCGCGAAAATTTTGTAAACGGAAATACCACCAGGGTAATATCTCCATCGAATTCCTTACGTGTATTTTGAAGTTGAATCTGCGAAGGATCAGCATCCAAATGGTAAAGGGAATATACGGCTTCTTTTACTTTATCTGTCAATAGTCGTTCAATCATCAGGGAATTTTTAAGGTTGTAAAAGTACGGTTTTTCAGTGAAACACAGAAGTTTTTCTGTTGCCACCGCAAACGTTTGCTTTACGAATACCGCGTTGCCATTGACTTATGCGAGGTTTAAAATCTATAAGCCTGCAACTGCAACGTATCCAAAGTACATACATACTATAAACCGCTACAGAGTAAGTACAAAGAAGTTTTTAAAAAATTTTGCCAGCAAGTTTAAACATTTATCTTTGCAGCCAATAACCAGATTATTTAATACACAAACATACTGTTAAACTTTAAACAATCCTTTATGCAACGCAACGTAATTATTATCGGAGCTGCAGGGCGCGACTTTCACAATTTCAACACATTTTTCAGGGGAAAAGCTGAATACAATGTAGTTGCTTTTACTGCCGCCCAGATTCCTGACATTGATGGCCGTAAGTATCCGAAAGAACTGGCCGGTGCTGATCTTTATCCGAATGGAATTCCCATTTATGCTGAGCAGGATCTGCCAAAACTTATCAAAGAATTGAATGTGGTTGATTGCGTTTTCGCTTACAGCGACGTTCCTTACCCACGTGTTATGAATGTTAGCGCACTGGTAAATGCCTGCGGAGCTAACTTTATCCTGCTTGGCCCGGGTGAAACCATGATCAAAAGCACCAAACCAGTTATTGCCGTTGGTGCTACCCGCACCGGTTGCGGAAAAAGCCAGACTTCACGCCGCATCATCGAAATCCTGATGGCAAAAGGTTTAAAAGTTGTTGCTGTTCGTCACCCAATGCCTTACGGTGATCTGAATGAGCAAAGAGTTCAGCGTTTTGCAACAGTTGCAGATCTGAAAAAACACAAATGCACCATCGAAGAAATGGAAGAATACGAACCGCATGTTGTACGTGGAAACGTTATATATGCTGGTGTTGATTACCTCGATATCCTTCGCGCAGCTGAAAAAGATCCTGATGGATGCGATGTTGTTCTGTGGGATGGCGGAAACAACGACTTCCCGTTCTACAAACCTGATCTTACTGTTTGTGTTGCCGACCCTCACCGCCCGGGTGCTGAAGTAGGCTACTATCCTGGTGAAGTTATGGCTCGCATAGCTGATGCAGTGGTAATCAATAAAATTGACTCAGCTGATATCGCAAATATCCAGATTGTTCGCGACAATATCGCTAAAATAAACCCCAATGCATTGGTTATTGACGGAGCCTCACCGCTTACTGTTGACAAACCTGAACTGATCCGCGGAAAACGTGTATTGGTTGTTGAGGACGGCCCCACACTTACCCACGGTGAAATGAAAATCGGTGCCGGAACTGTTGCTGCCAATAAATTTGGTGCGGCCGAACTAGTTGACCCAAGACCATATGCTGTTGGTAAACTGGCTGATACTTTCCGTATTTATCCTAATATCGGTACCTTGCTTCCTGCAATGGGATACGGCGAAGAGCAAACCCGCGACCTCGAAAAAACCATCGAAAACACTCCTTGCGATGCTGTGGTTATTGCAACACCTATCGATCTCAACCGCATTATCAAGATCAATAAACCTTGTGTAAAAGTAGGTTACGACCTGCAGGAAATCGGCAAACCCGACCTGGCAGGCATCCTCGATGAGTTTGTTAAAAAACACAAACTCGTTAAATAAAATTTCATTTCAGTAAAAGCGGCCTTCATAGGCCGCTTTTTTTATGACAAAGTATTAACAAAAGCTTTCAGCCAACCATTACTATTTCGTAATTTTATACCCGCAAAAAATTAGACAAACAACCGATGAAAGATAAAAGCCTGGTTTCAATAACCGATTTCACAAAAGAACAGTACCTGCGGATTCTCGATATCGCAGCCGGTTTTGAGAAAAATCCAAACCAGAAGCTACTAAACGACCATGTTGTAGCTTCTTTGTTTTTTGAACCTTCAACGCGCACCCGCCTTAGTTTCGAAACGGCTGCCAACCGTTTGGGAGCGCGCGTCATAGGGTTTAGCGACAGCGGATCGACCAGTGTTAAAAAAGGAGAAACCCTTAAGGATACAATTATTATGGTGAGCGGTTATGCTGATATTATCGTGATGCGTCATCCCCGCGAAGGTGCCGCACGCTGGGCCAGCGAAGTTTCATCGGTGCCGGTTATAAATGCAGGCGACGGTGCAAACCAGCATCCTACACAATGCCTTCTCGACATGTACAGCATTATGCAAACCCAGGGAACGCTTGATAATCTGAACATAGCATTCGTCGGCGATTTAAAATACGGACGCACGGTTCATTCGCTTGTTCAGGCCATGTGTAATTTTAACGCGACCTTTCACCTGGTTTCACCAGATGAGCTTAAACTGCCTAGCTCGAGCAAAATGCACATTAAAAATAACAAGCTGTCGTATCATCAATATACCGAAATGGCTGATATTATGCCAATTGCAGATATTATTTACATGACACGCATTCAGCAGGAACGTTTCAGCGATCCGCTTGAATACGAAAAAGTTAAAAACTCATATGTGCTCAACCAGGCTCTGCTGCACAATTGCAAACCAAATATGAAAATTCTTCATCCGTTGCCACGCGTAAACGAAATCAGCGAAGATGTGGATGAAACACCACAGGCATTCTATTTCAAACAGGCCGAAAACGGAGTGTATGTCCGCCAGGCATTACTTGCTGCTATTGCAGGTGTTAAATAAATGATGTCAGAAACAAAAATACATAGAGAAATGAATTCAGAAAAACGTCATCTAAATGTAACTGCCATCGAAAATGGCACTGTTATTGACCATATTCCTGCCAACAATGTTTTTAAAGTTTTACATATTCTTGACCTCGAGAACAACAAAAACCAGGTACTATTTGGCGACAATCTCGACAGCAGGAAATACGGTAAAAAAGGCATCATCAAAGTAAGCAATACTTTTTTCGCTAAAGGCGAGATTAATAAAATTGCATTGGTAGCTCCTACCGCAACTTTTATCGAAATCAAGGATTTCGAAGTGGTAACCAAAAAACAGGTTGAAGTTCCTGATCATATCCAAAGCATTGTAAAATGTTTTAACCCAAATTGTATTACGAATGTGGAAAGCGTTCCAAGCCATTTTACAGTTGTGGATAAAACTGAGATGAAACTGCTTTGCCACTACTGCGAAAAGATTACAGGCAGGAATAATATTGTTTTTAAGTAACATACAAAAATGAAATCATAAAACAGAAAACTTTTTTTACCTGCTCAATTCACTTCATTATTTATAATAACATCAAAATGAAACAATCCATTCTTTTGCTGCTGATAGGAATCTTTGGTTCAGCCCTATCTGCCCAAAGCCTTACTAAAGATAAGGGAACATTCAAAACTTACGAACCAGGTTATTTCCAAAACTCAATACTGAAAGGAATAGAAGATTTTGAATCACAGAATGTTGCGCCTAAGCAGACAAAATCATTTAAAGTTGATCCATCAACGTTCAACATACCGGACTCAAAAGATGATTTTAAAACCTTCTGGCATAACACTCCGGTTTCGCAAGGCAATACAAATACATGCTGGTCATTTTCAACTACTTCGTACCTCGAGTCGGAAATTTATCGCACAACCGGCCAGAAAGTGAGCCTTTCACCCATTTACACGGTTTACTACGAATATATCGAACGTGCCGAAAACTGGGTTAAAACCCGCGGAAACATGAACTTCGGCGAAGGCTCCGAAGGAAATGCGGTAACTAAAATCTGGCGTAAATATGGCATCGTTCCCCTCGATTCATATACTGGATTAAAGGAAGGCCAATCTTTTCACAACCACGCAAAAATGTTTGATGAACTGAAAAACTATGCCGATTTTGTGAAAAAGAATACTATATGGGACGAAGCAGCAATTGTCAGCAATTTTAAAAGCATCCTGAATTATTACATCGGTGAACCACCAACAAGAGTTACTGTGAACGGCAAAGAATTGTCGCCAAAAGAATATATGACCAACATACTGAAATTCAACCCTGATGATTATTGCGATGTACTCTCATATCTGCAGCAACCCTATTGGAAAAAGGTTGAATACGAGGTTCCTGACAATTGGTGGCACGATGCAGGTTATTACAACATTCCACTTACCGAGTATATGGATGTAGTTAAAAAATCAATTAAAGCTGGCTATACAATGGCAATCGGGGGTGATGTTTCCGAAGCCGGATTCCTTGCCCGCGAAGCCAATGCAGCAGTAGTTCCTTCCTTCGATATTCCTTCGGTTGCTATTGATGAAAATGCCCGCCAGTTCCGTTTCAGCAACGAAACTACCACCGATGACCATGGATTGCACATAATTGGTTTTATGGAAAAAGATGGGGTTACCTGGTTCCTTGTAAAGGATTCAGGGGCCGGAAGCCGGACAGGTGGAATAGAAAAGAATAAAAACTTTGGCTACTATTTCTTTCACGAAGACTATGTTAAGTTAAAAATTATGGACTTTATGGTGCACAAGGATATGTTGAAGGACCTTTTACCGAAGTTTAAATAGGTGTTAGGGATTGGGATTTGGGGTTTAGGGACTTAACCTTCAACTTTATAATCGTATACCTGAAACCAAACCCTAAATTTTTATTGTACATTGTTCACCCTAACCCCTAAAACCTAACCCCCAAACCCTCAATTATGCAACAGCACTCCCGCATACAACACGAAGCCGAGCCAAACGAAGGATATATCCGCAAACTTATTGCCGAAGGCGAACACCAGCAACTCGATTTTAAATTCGGGATTAACGATTCGCGTAAAATAGCCCGCACCCTGGCAGCTTTTGCCAATACTGACGGCGGGCGGCTGCTGATCGGAGTGAAAGATAATGGTTCTATTGCCGGTGTGCGTTCGGAAGAGGAATTTTATATGATTCAGGCTGCTTCGGAAATGTACACCAGGCCGGTTGTGCCATTTGAAGTTAAGGAATGGACAATAAATCAGAAACGTGTACTCGAAATTATAGTTCCTGCTATAAAAGGGGTTTTGCATACAGCACCCGAAAAGAAAGACGATTACCTGGTTTACACGCGTGTAAAAGACGAAAATTACCCGGTGAATAGCGTTTGGCTCAAAGCATATAAATGGCGGAATTCCACGACAGGTACTTTCATAAGATTTGCCGAAAGCGAAAAATTCCTTCTGAATTTCCTCGAAACAGAACCATCTATAACTCAATCGCGGTATTGCAAGCTTGCAAAAATCAACAGCCGTACTGCCGAAAATATCATTGCCGGATTTGTAGCCATCGGAATGGTGAATATTGTTTTCACCAAACAAGGAGTTATTTACAAACTCAGCGATACATACACAAGCCTTACTCCGGAGCAACGGTTGAAACAAATTACTGCTCACGTTTCGAAATAGAATTTATGATTGCGATAATTTCACCAGCCAAATCACTCGATTTTGAAAGCAAAGTGCCTTTCGGGATTGCATCAATACCGCATTTTATAAAAGATGCGGATTACCTGGCTGGTAAGTTAAAAAAGCTAAAATCAACAGACCTGGGCTCACTGATGAATATTTCGCCCAAACTTGCCCACCTCAATGCCGAACGATTTGCAACCTGGAAATCAGCCCCCGAAAAACAAGCAATCTTTGCTTATAATGGTGATGTGTACGATGGATTATCTGCAAAAACTCTGGTACAAACCGAAATTGAATTTGCACAGCAACACCTTCGTATAATTTCAGGTTTGTATGGATTACTTAAGCCTCT
>JBBQUX010000139.1:0-7581 GCA_038212135.1 Bacteroidales bacterium
GATTTTGTATCTCCTTTGCGGAACATATTTCTGAATCCGGATAAGAGCCGGGCCGAATATCCTTCGAAAATAGTATTGAGCGATGGAAGCTTTTTGAAAATCAGCGGAACTACTACCATAACAATCATTAGAATTCCAATAACGATAGAAGCCCATAACTGAAAACCTGCCATATGAAGTCCTTTTCCGAGCATTCCAAAAATAGCTCCAAGTAACATATAGGTGATAATCCGACCTGCATTATAAACCAGTCCGCCGCCTACACGTGTAAACCAATTATCACTTTTTAGTGGAAGAGCCAAAGCAATAGGCCCACACATTCCGGCGCAATGTGCACTTCCTACTAAGCCTACTATGAATGCTGTCCAGAGGAACATTTTTTTTGGAGGGTTTGGGGATTAGGGGTTGGGAGTTAGGGAATTGAAAATTTGGAGAGTTTGGAGGGTTTTAAGAGTTTAGTGGCAATAAATAAAGGTTAGTGAAGGCGGGCGAGACAAGCCTCAGAAACAAGCCGGGTGTTTGATTTCTGGATTTATGGAGAAATATCAAGCATACTGGATTCTCAGTAGAGATAAAACAATCGGTAAAGAAATCTATTTATGGGTCAAATTTATAATTAATTTCTAAATGAGTACGCAGAAATTTCACCGGCAGACTACAAGTTTTCCGGTAAGTCTTCGGTTTGAAACAGAGACATTAATCAGATAAACTCCATTCTGTAAATCAGAAACATCCATCCTTAAAGGAAACCGAGGGTTTATATAATTTCTAATGAACCTGCCATCAACGCTATAAACCGACAAGTATTCTCCGATACCACCCGGAATGCCTGCTGAAACTGAAACTGTTGAACCCGCAGGATTCGGGACTATTGCCAGCAAAATATTGTTTTCACCGATAGTGTTATTGATTCCGAATATTTTATCAGGCTTCCCAAAAAACAAACCCATGCCTCCTGAGTAATTCCCAACGAGCATATCGGTAAGGGAATCGTTATTCAAATTTCCGATAGCCACTCCTGTTCGCCAGCCTTCGCTAATACCGGGAATTGTACCAAGTAACCGGAAATCTCCGCCCAGGTTGTTATCAATTTGGTCGTAGACAAGTATTTCGCCAAATTCAGAAGCTGCAAACAGAATAGTTTCACCATTTTTATCCTGGTAAAAACAAGGCACACTGAAACCATAATTCGAAAGTTGCGTATTTGTAATGTCAACGCCTCCAAGCAGTTCACTTTCCAGTACAAACTGCGATTCGTTTATAGTCCCGGTATTTTTATAATAACTCAGGGTTCCGTTTCGTTTGCCGGATACAAGGTCAGTTAAACCGTCCTTATTAATATCAATTAGTTGTGGTGCCGAAAAATCACCCACATCAATCCCGTGCCATGCCGGGTCAACTAACTTAAAATCTGCGGTTTGACCCGGCAAAGCTATATTCTCGCAATAAACGAATTTCCCTTTCGAATTACCACAAACAAGGTCGGCATCTCCATCTCCATCCATATCAGCCAAAGCGGGAATTAATGATTGCATCTGAAGCGCATCCAATTGAGCAATATTGCGATCAACCAATTTAAAAGCAGGCTTCCCGGCAGTACCAATATTCAGCAATAAAGCCAGTTGAGCGGTAAAAGTGCATTGCAGACCCGTGGCAGGTGTAAATATACAAGTATCTGAATATCCATAATTACCGGCCAGTATATCCAATAAGCCGTCATTATTGAAATCGAAAAACACCGGGTACGCACCCGAACCGAGATCGAGCATCTGATTCTGAATAAAGCTTTCGGATGCAAGGCTGTAGTCGGGTTGTGAATTTGTTCCATTATTAATATAAAGACTTACGCTTTGCTGATTTTCGCTTTTTACCAACGAAGGGTCAAATGGGGAAATCAGCAAATCATCTTTGCCATCACAGTTTACATCAGCAAGCATAGCAGCAGGAAATGAATTCATAGTTACCGGTTCCGATGAATTTGGAAAATTGTTCGTTTGCGATATCATTTTTGCTTCGCCGGGGATTCCGCCATTCGTCAGGTGTATTAATGTACTGAAATCAACATCTCCTATTGTAATATCAGGAAGACCGTCATTATTCAGATCCTGAACCAGTAATGTTGAACCCGTGTGCTTGGGATCATCCGAAAAGACATCAGAATTGAATTCATTTCCCCTGACCGGGCAGGTATCGAGTATAATTGTGTTGTCCTCGTTTCCTTCTGCAAAATGCCCCCAGCAACTTGAAATCTTTTCGAAGGTTAGTGAATCGGTGTTGCCGAATTGCTCAACCGAAGTATTTCTGTGCAATTCGAGGAATGAGCCTAAACCCCAGAATGTGATAATATCATAATCACCATCAGCATCAATATCAACTATAGCAGGATAATCAGCGTATGTAACAAGAATATTGGTAAGGGTTGAACCCTGCTGCGAAAGCAGAAAAGGCTGAGTTACCTTTGTAAATTTAAGTTCTGCATCCGAATCGTTCCGGTACACTTTTATGCCACCGGTTGTATAAGTGAAAATATCTTTTTTCCCGTCATTATTATAATCAATTGCCTGCATCCATTGTTCAATTGCAGGAAAATGCCTGACGAATTCCGGTGCAAACTTATAATGAAATGGTGGTAAAACAGAAATCAGAAAAGGCAATATACGATATCCATGCCTGTCGAATACAAGCAGATCTTCATTTCCATCGAGATTTATATCCAGGTTCATAAACTGACAACTGTTTAACCCTCCTGCAAAAGGAAACTGAAGGGTATCGTTTGTCTCACTTGTAAGAATAACGCTATCAACTCTCTCAAAATCATGGATAGCAGATAATTGGGCGAATACGCTATACTTGCCCGTCACAAAGAGTAGAGCAAGAAAAAGAAAAGTATGCCGTAATTTTTTTTTAAATGACATGTTGCAGAGTATAGAAATTGGGTAATATTGAGGTCGGAAGTCGGAAGCCGGAAGCCGGTAGTCGGGAGCAAAAGGTAACAATATAATCAGAGATAGATTTTGAATCAGAACATACCTCACAAATCCTCTGATCCTATATTCCTCTGTTCCTCTAATCCTAACATTGTCTAATTATCAAATTGTCTAATTGGCTAATTAGTGTCAATAAGAAAACGAGTTAAAAATGAGTTCTGCCCACGCGCGCCCCTTAGTCCCCGTAAGGGAAAGTCCTCGCGCATAGAAGATTGAGTTTAGTATACCAAACCTAGAATTAAAGAAAATGAACATGTTTACGCAAAATGATGAGTTTTCTTACTGACACTAATTATCACATTACCACATTATCACATTATCGCATTATCACATTATCACATTACCACATTATCGCATTATCACATTATCACATTATCACATTATCGAATTATCGAATTGCCGAATTGCCGAATTGTCACATTATCACATTATCACATTACCCCATTATCACATTATCAAAACAACATTACCACAGCACTTACCGGCAAATGATCCGAAGGATAAAATTCACCATTATTCGAATCATTAATCATAAAAGTATCTACCTTTTCAATTCCTTTCAGAAAAATATAATCGATTTGTTCCCCTGGTATTCCTCCAACTTTAAAACCGGTATAGGTGTATTCCGGCCCCTCCGAATTAAGACAAATTATTCGGGAATCGGTTAAATGAATCGGATTGAGCTTATCGGTAATAAGTTTATACGGTTCCGAACCAGGTGTTGCATTAAAATCGCCCATTACAATGGCTGGTCTTTTACCTGACAGAGAATCAACCGCAAATAGCAACAGATCCGCCGAATTTCTCCTGGCTATTTCACCCATATGATCGAAATGGGTGCAGAAAACAAAAACTTCTTTTCCCGATTTTAACTCCTTCAGATTCACCCAGCTTACAACGCGGTTACATGCAGCGTCCCAGCCTCGGCTTCCGGCCACTCCAGGAGTTTGCGAAAGCCAGAAAGTACCGGAATTCAGTAAAGTGAATTTTGAATAATTATAAAAAACAGGAGAATATTCCCCGGCTTCTTTTCCGTCATCGCGCCCCACTCCTACCCTTTTAAAATCCGGAAAAGCATTTTCAACATCTACAAGTTGCCAGTTTAAAACTTCCTGAAGACCAAATACATCAGGCGAAGCTCCCCGGATCATAGAAAAAACTTCCTGCTTTCTGTTATTCCAGGTGTTTGGCGCATCATCGGGAGTGGCCAGCCTGATATTATAGGTAAGGGCATGAATAGTAGTCTGCTGCGAATAAGCTACATTATAACCAACGGTTGAAAATACAATCGCCATTAAAAAATGCAGTTGTAAGAGAGATATTTTTTTAATTTTCATAGTGTTGAGGTTGAGATTTTCAGATTGTAACAGCTATCGGAGAATGCAAAGATCGGAATATTGGTGGTTCAGTTAATTTTTAGGAAAAGAAAATCCTACGCAAAATCATTTGTTGCTATTATCCGCTAAAAACCTGCATTGTTAATAATATGATTACAAATCGGCATATTTCTTTATGAGAGCGGGTTTGTTATTTGCCAATAGATTTCTATCTTTGCAGGCTCAAAAAAGAAAAGTTTATCTAACTACCTAAATTCTAAACACATGCAGAATAAAGGCGCAATACGTTTTTTTGCAATAGCATTCGCCCTGGTCTGTGCTTTTCAGCTTTCCTTCACGTTGGTAACAACCATTACCGAGAAAAAAGCTAAAAATTACGCCACTAACGAACAGGCAACGGCCCTGGCTAAACAATTAGCAAAAAACGATGCCACACTTGAAACCAGGCTGTCCGATTCAATTCAGAAAGCCCGTACGCGTTACTACCTCGATTCAGTAGCTAACCAACCTGTCTACAACATACTTATCCGTAAGTACACGTATAAAGAATGTCTCGACCGCGAAATCAACCTCGGTCTCGACCTCAAGGGTGGTATGAACGTAACAATGGAAGTTTCCGTTGCCGATGTAGTAAGAGGAATGTCGGGAAACAGCACCAATCCTGTTTTCACAAAAGCTATGGCATTGGCTAATGAAAAGCAGAAAAACAGCCAGGAGAACTTTGTTACCCTTTTTGGAGAGTCATTTAAACAAGTAGATCCAAACGCCAAGCTTTCAGCTATTTTCGGACGTATGGAATTGCGTGATAAAATAAAGCCAAGTTCAACCAACGATGAAGTACTTGCAGTTGTCCGCCAGGAATGTGACGATGCCTTCGACCGCACCTTTAATATTCTGCGTAACCGTATCGACCGTTTCGGAGTTACCCAGCCCAATATTACCAAGCTTGCTACCAGCGACCGTATCCTGATCGAATTACCAGGTATAAAAGATCCTGAGCGCGTTCGTAAACTTCTGCAGGGATCAGCTAAACTCGAATTCTGGGAAACCTATAAATTCAGCGAGCTTGCCGGTATTTTTAACGAAGCCAACAAACGCCTCGCTTCGATGAGCGGCGATATGGATACCACTTCGGTTTCCGCCGACTCACTAGCTGCAAATGCTGACTCAAGCGCAGTTGCTAAAGCCGATACCACAAAAAAATCGAGTCTTGCTGATAAACTGAAACAAGATACTACTGCTGCCGGTAAGGATCAGCAAGTAGCCCGGTATAAAAAAGAAAATCCTCTGTTCGCTTACCTGCAACCCGCATACCAGCAGGATAAAGGCCAGATGTTTGCCACCAACCGTGCAACGGTAGGTTATGCAGCCATTAAAGATACTGCCCGTATCAATGCCATGATGAACAGGGTTAAAGGCATGTTCCCGCGTAATTGCCAGTTTGCATGGACAATTAAACCCGAAAAAGAAGCTCCTGAAGTTCTGGAACTGATGGCTCTCCGCTCGACCAACCGCGAAAATACAGCTGCCCTTTTTGGCGATGTAATTGTTGAAGCCCGCCAGGATTACGATCAGAACGGACGTGTTGAAGTTACCATGAACATGAACAATGCCGGCGCAAAAGTATGGCGTAACCTTACCCGCGATAACGTGGGCAAACAGGTTGCCATTGTTCTTGACGGATATGTGTATTCAGCTCCCAATGTAAATGACGAAATTCCTAACGGACGTTCCTCTATATCTGGCAATTTCTCGGTAGAAGAAGCCCAGGATCTTGGTAACGTGCTTAAAGCCGGTAAACTTCCTGCTCCGGCACGTATCGTACAGGAAGAAATCGTTGGTCCTTCCTTAGGTAAAGAATCAATCAATGCCGGGTTAATCTCATTTATTTTGGCTTTCGTACTGGTATTGCTTTACATGCAGTTTTATTATTCAAAAGCAGGCCTGGTTGCCAATGTTGCTCTGATAACCAACGTATTCTTCCTTATCGGTGTGCTGGCAAGTGTTGGTGCCGTACTTACACTCCCCGGTATTGCTGGTATTGTACTTACGCTCGGTATGGCTGTAGATGCGAACGTAATTATTTACGAACGTATCAAGGAAGAACTTCGGGCAGGCAAAGGCTTGCGACTGGCTATAACGGATGGTTTCCACCACGCTTATTCAGCTATTATCGACGGTAACGTTACTACGATCATCACCGGTATCGTTTTGTATGTTTTCGGTTCGGGACCTATACAGGGATTTGCTACTACTCTTATTATCGGTATTCTGACTTCACTTTTCACAGCTATCTTTATATCCCGCCTTATCTTCGAAGCCTTGCTTACCAGGAATGTTGATATAACTTTTGGAAATAAATACACCATCAATGCATTTACCAAGGTTAATATCGACTTTATCGGAATGAGGAAGAAACTTTATATTGTTTCGGGTACGATAATAATAATAGGGCTTATTTCTCTTGCCACCCGGGGACTAAACTTTGGCGTGGATTTCGCCGGCGGACGTTCGTTTATCGTAAAATTCGACCAGGATGTAAGCAGTCCGGATATCCGCAAGTCTCTTACAGCTTCATTTGGAGGTGAAGCACCAGAAGTTAAAACCATCGGAGTTAATAAAGACCGGGTAAAAATCACAACTAAATTTATGGTTGAAGATAAAACCGATAAAGCCGATTCAATTGTTGAAAACAGACTTTACAGCGGACTCAAAGGTTTCTTTAAAACTCCACTAGCTGCTGCTGATTTCAGTACCAATAACGAAGCAATCGGCATTCAGAACTCACAGAAAGTTGACCCGACGATTTCTGACGATATAAAACAATCATCCATTTACGCTTTGTTTTTCGCGTTGCTGGCAATCTTTATTTATATCGCTATCAGGTTCCGCAAATGGCAGTATGGAATGGGAGGTGTTATTTCGTTAACCCATGATGCTTTGATTACCATTTCGTTGTACTCACTCTTCTACGGAATCCTGCCTTTCAGCATGGAAGTGGATCAGGCATTTATTGCTGCCATCCTTACCATTATCGGTTACTCGATCAATGACTCAGTAATCATCTTCGACCGGTTGCGCGAATGGATTGCATTGTTCCCGAAACGTGACCTGAAAACCAATATGAACGGTGGTATGAACAGTACACTCGGACGTACTTTCAATACTGCGGGTACAACCATTGTTACACTGCTCGCTATCTTTATCTTCGGCGGTGATGTTATCCGCGGATTTATCTTCGCATTGCTGGTAGGTAT
>JBBQUX010000140.1:0-7470 GCA_038212135.1 Bacteroidales bacterium
TACATATTCTTCCATTTTCAATGCCACCCCGGTTGCTTACGACTTTATTATGATGTCGAACCGCAGGAAAGAAAGAAAACTGAAAGAGGCTGAGAAGAAAAAATAATCTTCGATATTCTAACGTAGAAAGAGCCCTGGTGAATTCCGGGGCTTTTTTGTTACAACCAACATGAAATTTTATAATTCATAATCACCATACTTTATTTGCCGGGAATTATAGTATTTTTACTACAACTTATCAAATTTACAAATCAGATGGAAATTCTAATCATTTCAATTCTGCTTTTAATCAACGGACTGTTTGCCATGTATGAAATTGCGCTGGTATCGTCGCGTAAATCGCGCCTTCAGGAAAAAGCAAATTTTGGCAGCAAGGGTGCAAAAACCGCATTGCTCCTGCTGAAAGAACCTGAGGAAATCCTTTCGTCCATTCAGGTAGGAATAACACTTGTTGGTATTGTTTCAGGCGCTTTTGGCGGAATCGCCTTATCCGGGGACATGGTTCCGGTTTTTAGTAAAATTTCAGCGCTTGCACCTTATGCTGAAATTCTGGCCGTTACTACAGTGGTTGGATTAATTACTTACTTTTCGCTTATTATCGGGGAACTTGTGCCCAAAACCATTGCCCTCAATAATCCCGAAAAAATTGCAATGGCCCTGTCGCCGGCCATGAAAATAATTGGCTCGGCACTGTACCCGGTTGTCTGGTTTTTAAGTATTTCGACAAAATTTGTGCTTGCACTATTCCGGATTAAAAAAAGCAGTGATACACCCGTTTCGGAAGAAGAATTGCGGATGCTTTTGAAACAAGGCTCCGAACATGGAGTAATAGAGAAGGAAGAATCGGATATTATAAATGAAGTTATTCGATTTGCTGACAAACGCGCCGGTTCCATAATGACCAACAGGCTCAATGTTGATTGGATTAACAGCGAGGACAAGGAAGATAAAATTCTGTCGGAGATTATGAAATCTTCTCACTCGCGGCTCCCTGTTTGCAGCAATTCTGTTGATGAAGTAATTGGTGTAGCAGCTATCAAAGATGTTTTGGCCTATCATATACAACATCAGTTAATTGACATAAGGAAAATAATGACAGAACCTTTGTTTTTTCCGGAACAAATGTCTGCGATCCATGTGCTTGAACTTTTCAGGAAAACAAAAAAGCATTTCGGTATTGTCATCAATGAATATGGTTCCATGGAGGGTATTGTTACCTTGCATGATGTTACTGAAAATATTATGGGCGACCTGCCCGAAATTACAGATGAAGATCAGCCTGAAGTTTTCCAACGTGAAGATGGGTCCTACCTGATTGATGGTTCGATGATGATTGAAGATGTTCAGGATTTGCTCGAAATACGTTCCTTGTTCGATGATAATGTTGTGAAAGCAAATATAAATACACTCGGCGGCCTGACCATGTATAAGATGAACCGCATTCCAAAGATTGGTGATACGTTTGTTGTACAGGGCTACACCTTCGAAATAGTGGATATGGATGGAAACAGGGTTGATAAATTGATGGTAAAACTGAGATAAATCTATATGCTTTTTCCCATTGTTTTAAAAAACGGAATAGTATTAATCTTAAAAAATCGGAACTTTTATTTCTGACTTCAATATTCTTATCCACTCAGGACGCTAAACATCCAACATCCGCCATTCACTATCCCTGATCGTCCTTCAAAGCAAAATCATCCGCATCATTCATGAATTCCAAAGATTATATTCAATTAAGTGCCGCTAGTTTATTACTTTTGTACATCAAAATACAAATATTCGAACTATGTCCGGATTACCGGTACTTTTATTTCTCGATGTGAGTGGAGGTGAACTGCTGGTAATTATGCTGGTGGTTTTTCTGGTTTTCGGGCCGGAGAAAATGCCGGAAATGGCCCGGAAAGCTGGCCGGCTGATGAATCAGATGAAAAAAGCCTCCAATGATCTTACCAGGGAGTTTAAAAAAGAAACATCAGTATTACAGAATGAAATAAAGTCAGCACAAAGCGGTGTGAATGATCAGGTTGAAAGTGTTACCCGTGAGTTTAACCGCACTAAAGCCCAGGTAGTGAAAGAGATGGATACGGAAGCTAAATCAAAAGCTGATAGTTCACCGGTAATTCCGGAACAAAAACCAGTTCCTGTTAAGCAAGCTTCCACAGAAACGGTAAAGCCTGTAAACACTGAAACAGAATAATAAAATCGCAGCAATGCCGTTTACTTTAGATACTTAAACAACAGTTCAGTACACATCGTTTTATATGAGAATTCGTTTCCTGCTTTTCACTTTTATTTTCAGCCTGGCTTCTCTAACGGTTTTCGCCCAGAACCGGGCGTTGCGTGCTGCCGATGAAGCTTTTAACAATATGCAGTACAATGTTGCTGCCTCAAAGTACAAAAAAGCATTGTCGAAAGCCAAAACCAAGCCCGACAAAGAACAGATTTCATTCCAGATGGCTGAATGCTATCGGATTATGAATAATACCAGGAAAGCTGAACCTGCTTACAAAAGACTGGTAAAAACCAAATTTGCCGAAACCAATCCCCTGGTTTTCCTTTACCTGGCTCAGGCAATGAAATCGAATGAGAAATATAAAGATGCAAAAACATATTTCGATAAATACACTGAACTTGTTCCGGAAGACCCGCGCGGTCCGAATGGTTCACTCTCATGCACCCTGGCCCAGGAATGGAAAGATAACCCCACAAAATACAAGGTATCGGTCGAAAAAGTTTTGAATTCAAAAGAGTCGGATTTTTCGGCTACCTATGCGGATAAACTTTACAATACGATAATATTTACTTCAACCCGCGACGCAGCCACCGGCAAGGATATGGATAACTGGACAGGTCAGAATTTCAGCGACCTGTTTATCTCGAAACTCGACCCTAAAGGGCAATGGTCAACACCTGTGCAACTCGAAACCGGTAATGTAGTTAATACAGAAGCCAACGAAGGTAATCCAGCGGTTAACAGCAAATTTAACCAGATGTATTTTACCCGCTGCTTCAATGACAAGGGAACGTTACAGGGGTGTAAAATAATGGTTTCGCGCAGGGCCGGCCGTAACTGGGGCGAGCCGAAAGCATTGGAGTTGGGCGGTGACAGTACTACCGTATTCGGGAATCCATCAATCAGTCCCGATGAACTTACACTATTATTTTCCAGCGACTTGCCTAATGGAAAAGGAGGGAAAGACATCTGGATGGCAATACGTAAAACGTCTGCGGATAATTTTGGCAGGGCAGTGAATCTGGGATCCGTAATTAATACACCGGGCGATGAAATGTTCCCTTTTATGCGGAACGATACTTCGCTGTATTTTGCTTCTAACGGTCATCCGGGAATGGGAGGTCTTGATATTTTCCGCTCCACATTTACGAACGACGAATGGACGAAACCTGCAAATATGCAGGTACCGGTAAACTCACCTGGTGATGATTTTGCAATTGTCTTCAATCCTGAGGAAGACAAAGGATTTTTCTCTTCGAACCGTAAAGGCGGCCGTGGCAGCGATGACATGTATTCCTTTGTGAATCCACCGGTTATTTTTACTCTTTCGGGGGTGGTTAAAGATGACAATACACTCCAGTTTATTCAGGGAGCAGTTGTTAAAATGACAGGATCGAACGGCACTTCCGTTGAATCCAGAACCGATGCACAAGGCCGTTACACGTTCAACAAAGTACAGGTTAAACCCAATACTACTTACGAGCTTATCTGCCTGAAAGATAATTACTTCAATAAAAAAGCTAAAGAGACAACGGTCGGCCTCGAAAGTAGTAAGGACTTTGTTATCGACTTCAGACTACAGCCCATTCCTGACAAACCGATTGTGCTGCCTGATATTCTTTACGACCTCGCCAAATGGGACCTGAAACCCCAGTACCAGGATTCGTTACAAGGACTTATCAAAACACTTGACGAAAACGAGACCATTATTATTGAACTGGCTTCGCATACCGACTCACGTGGATCCGACGAAAGCAACGATGTGCTATCGCAGAAACGTGCCGAATCGGTTGTTAACTACCTTATCGATCGTGGCATTGACCCCTACCGCCTGGTAGCCAAAGGATATGGCGAACGCGTTCCAAGGCGATTGGCAAAAGATGTTTTGAAAGATGGTTTCCAGTTCAAAGCAGGAACTTTACTCTCACAAACCTTTGTTGATTCACTGTCAGCTAAACCGGCACAAGAAGCCGCTTATGCTCTCAACCGCCGTTCGGAATTCAAGATTATCAGTAAGGATTTTGTTCCGAAGACACAAAACAAAGCCATTTCCAGCCAGACCCAAAAAGTCAGCATTCAGATCAACCCCGAAGATAATGTGGTTCCACTTACTAAGAATGCGGACAATACCTTAACATTTGCAGCAGTAGTAAATGGATATACAACCCAGATCACCCTAAGTGAAGAGGCTTCCGGCCTGAGTTTCTCAATAGATGAAACGCTTAAGATGCTCAAATCAGGTGCCATCGGTAAAACCGATTTCGATGGAGACGCTGAGAAAATACTGGGAAATAACTCAGTGGCTGATAAGTCTGTTTTTACGGTTAGTGAAATCAGTATAGCAACTAAATCGGCTTTTGAACTGGAGGCTACCGTGCTGCAAAAACAAAAAAGTGCCGTGATGATGAACGAAAAAGTGCTGAAGAAATTCGGGGCATATACCATTGATAAAGAGAAGAACCAGATAGTTTTTAAATAAACGTGCCAGGTGTCAGGTGCCCTGTGCCAGCTTCGGTTACCTGTTATTGAACTTACAATTCCGGCATTTGGAACTGCGGAACACGGCATCCTGCACGTTTCAAAACGCTAAGCTCAAGTACTATTACTCAATATAACCTTCCATGTCCGACCGGTATTCGCAACGAGGTGTTTCAGCCTCAAAAGAAGATGTACACAATGCCATTAAAAAACTGGATAAAGGCTTGTTCCCGAATGCTTTTTGCAAGGTAGTACCTGATTTCCTTGGAAACGACCCCGAATATTGCTGTGTAATGCATGCTGACGGCGCGGGCACCAAATCATCCCTCGCTTACATTTACTGGCGCGAAACCGGTGATATATCTGTGTGGAAAGGAATTGCGCAGGATGCTGTAGTTATGAATACTGATGATTTATTATGTGTTGGTATCACAGACGGAATTCTGCTCTCCTCAACCATAGGTCGCAATAAAAACCTGATTCCCGGTGAAGTTATTAAAAGTATTATTGAAGGAACAGAAGAATGCCTGGCTTTGATGCGCGAAAACGGTATTGGAATCTATTCCACCGGAGGCGAAACTGCTGATGTCGGTGATCTGGTAAGAACCATTATCGTTGACAGCACGGTAACGGCAAGAGTGAAGCGCAGTGAAATTATTGAAAATAACATTCAACCCGGTGATGTTATTGTCGGGCTGGCATCATTCGGACAATCCAACTATGAAACAGGTTATAATGGCGGAATGGGCAGTAATGGACTTACTTCGGCACGGCACGATGTATTTGCAAACGATTATGCTTTAAAATATCCTGAAAGCTACGACAGGGCAGTTAAGAGGGAATTGGTTTACGCCGGGAATCTACTGGTTACTGATCCAACAGAAGTACCTGGAATAGATGCCGGCAAATTAGTACTCTCCCCTACCCGAACCTATGCACCTGTAATAAAAAAGATACTCGAAAAACACCGCTCAGAAATACATGGCATGATACATTGCAGTGGTGGAGCACAAACCAAAGTACTGCACTTTGTTGACAATCTGCATATTATAAAAGACAACCTTTTTCCTGTTCCTCCTCTTTTCAATCTGATACAGGAACAATCGGGCACCCCATGGCGTGAAATGTACCAGGTTTTCAATATGGGGCACAGGATGGAATTGTATGTACATGAGCAGATAGCTGCAGAAATTATTTCTGTATCTGAAGGTTTTGGGATTGAGGCTAAAATAGTTGGAAGGTGCGAAGAATGGGAGGGGAAGAAACTAAGTATCAGAGTTAAATCAGGAGATTTTGAATTTTGAAAAATGTCCTTACCCTTAACCCTGACAGGGTTAAGAAATTTGTTTTTCGGCTGACCTGGCTATCTGGAAATTACTGTCAGAAAAATCAATTCACAACTCTGAATACCTTAACTCATTCAGAAAATAATCTTTCCTTTCATTGAAAAATCCGCCGACCAAAAGGGAGATTGTTAAGCAATTTCCCGATAGGTTCGTTCCGCCCTGGTTGTTGTAATTCACAATGTTGTATTTTCCCTGAATGGCAAAATAGGTTTTGTTCGCCAGGTAATGCCTGTAACCCAGTCCAAAATTGAAATTGACAGAGTTTATCGAATGGCCTTTGTCGTTATACGGATCTTCATCCTCTGTATTTACATTTATGGACTCAAAACCATCGTACCCGACACCCGCCAATAAATCAATTTCATTTTTACTGAACTTAAAAATCTGCCTTTCCACATCTGCCCCTATATACCCACCGAAGAAATAATCGGTTGTTTCTGTATTGCCTTCGCGCAGGATTGTGTACTCGTTTTTTGCTCTGATGAATTTAAAAGCCATAGTGAAATTAAAGGTCATTTTTTGCGAACGAACTCCTCCCTGCATACCAAGTACCGGATGATTTCCCAGCAAAGAAGCATTATCGAACGGAATCCATATACCGGTAAAGAAATTTAAATGAAAATCAGGTTTGAACCGGTATTTATCCACTCTCTGATAGTAATAATACTTAAAACCGGTATTGGCATAAATAGTATCTTTCTGAATTTCTTTAACCGGATCGGCCTGAATATTGGCATAAAATTCACTGAAGAGTAATTCGAGGGGGTTATAAAACTCATATTGAAGTAATGTATCGGCAATGCTTTGCGTAAAATAATCATACTCACTTCTGATTGGAACAAATCCAAAATATTCCTGGTAATCGTAATACATTTCTTCCGTAATTAGAGTATCCATCCTCAGCATATAATTCAGCACATAATCAACTATGGTTGAATCATATAATGATTCGGAGAATGTATTCCCGAGTATGGAAAACAATATCCTGGTCCTCAGTATGGGTTCACTTATTCCGCAGATGGTTTGCCAGTCATTTAATACAATTTCAATACTGTCATAATCCCGAACAGCATAAAAATACATGATCAGGTTGGTAGCATTGTAAGCTACTGTTTCGCAAGCTGGTACGTCCTCTTCCGTGAGCGTACCTGGTTCACTCTGAGAGAATCCATTTGTCAGCAAAACAATCAAAAAAACACAAGCAATCAGCTTTTTAACCATAAATAAGACAAAAATTAAAATCGAGAACTAATTTATGAAATAATACACCAGGTTAGCGAAACTAAAGACGAGAAATTTGTTTTTAATTCAACTATCCCATTTCCCTCCCCATCCCCATCTCCCCATCCCCCATCTCCCATCTCCCATCTCCCCATCCCCCCATCCCCCCATCCCCCCTCACCCACCCTC
>JBBQUX010000141.1:0-7433 GCA_038212135.1 Bacteroidales bacterium
TTTTTTCTGAATAAGTCTTGTCAGCAATGATAACTCTACCTTGTGAGTTGTCCATATAGATTGCGTTTAAAATTTCGTTAGGGATATTTGAAGTCTTTTGAAATGACAGCCAACTAGCATATATGTATGACACAATCATACTATCCCACCTCAAACCAGTTGTATATGTATGATTGCTCTCATATAATACTAACAAAGATATTAATTAGTTTCAGAAAATATATATCATTTAACAAATAAAAATATCCATCAGTGCTACACTCAGATTTTCCAACTCCAGATTCATCTTTATTTCCTTACTATGAAACAGGTTTTGTTTCATAGCATAACCAGCGAAGGAACTCTTTATACCTCAAATCAAATATAGAATCAGAATTAAAGTCAACATGATCATCCGGATTTCCAGTGCCATATTCCTTATACCTGCACGAGCCTAAAGGGTAAGTATGCCCCTGGGAATGATTCACCATTCCTGCAAACTTCAGTATCTGAATGCCATATTCTGAACCAAGGCTATCCGGAAATCCTTCGAGTATCCCGGCCTGCTCCGTTCGTGGCAACTACCAGAAGCGGCCTTCCGGAGCGCCCGGAACAGTATCATTCATATAGGATGAAAGAACCGGGCAAAACTGTGGCTTCTTCAGTTTGAATCTGGTCTTTAAGCTTGATTACTCTTTCGCTAATCAGTTTGATCTGGTTTTTGAAATCCATATTTGTAAGGTGCTAAATAATTAATACTCATTGATCTACAAGAACATACATTCAACTAACAAACTGAAATTAAGTTTTTAAAATTTAGTAAACAGAAAGATTTTAATCCAAAAACAATTCGGTTTCCAACTCAGGTTTTTTATCATTCGCGCCATATCATTCAAATAATTTCTACTTTTGATTATACAAAACCAGATTCCCTGGCTTAAATCACTTTGTTTTTATTAAAAACATTCAGGTATGAAAAGAACATCTTCTTTGCTTTGTTTACTTTTTGGAATAATTGTAATCGCGGGTTGCAAAAATCAGTCGCAGGACAAAAAGATCACACCCGATCAGATTATAGCCACCGAAAAATTTTTCGACCTGAAAATGACAGCGTCGGAGCGCGATTCAATGATTACAGCACTCGAAAGCCAATTGAGTGATTACAAAATAATTCACAGCCAGAGAATCGATAATTCAGTACCTCCGGCAATATGGTTTAATCCGGTTCCCTCAGGGGTTGTATATAATGGAATACAGAAAACTATTGATTGGAATCTTTCTACCCACGTTCGAATGCCGGCAGACAAAAATGAACTGGCATGGTATACGGTAGCTGACCTTTCAGTGCTTATTAAATCCCGGAAAGTCAGTTCCGTTGAGCTTACCCGGTATTTCCTGGCAAGGCTCAAAAAATACGGCGATACTTTGCATTGCGTGGTTACTTTAACCGAAGATCGTGCAATCAAGATGGCTCAAAAAGCGGATGATGAAATTGCCCGCGGTATCTATCGGGGACCCTTGCATGGAATTCCATACGGAATTAAAGACCTTTTTGCTGTTGATGGCTACAAAACAACCTGGGGAGCGGCTCCGTATAAGGACCAGGTTATTAATAGCGATGCCACTGTTGTTAAAAAACTTGATGAGGCCGGAGCTGTGCTTGTTGCGAAATTTTCGCTCGGATCGCTGGCAATGGATGATGTATGGTTTGGCGGGCTTACACGCAATCCCTGGGATTTAAAACAGGGTTCCAGTGGCTCATCAGCAGGATCAGCAGCAGCAACCGCTGCCGGGTTGATCCCGTTCGCAATTGGTACCGAAACCTGGGGTTCCATTGTTTCGCCTTGCAACCGTTGCGGTGTTACAGGTCTGCGCCCGACTTTTGGCCGCGTAAGCCGCACAGGAGGAATGGCTTTGAGTTGGAGTATGGATAAAGTTGGCCCGATTTGCCGCAGTGCTTTTGATTGTGCACTGGTATTCCAGTCCATAATAGGTTCCGATGGCTTTGACCAGTCCGTTACAGATTATCCTTTTAACTTCGACGTAACACCAGATGTTAAAAAGATGAAAGTCGGATACCTGAAGTCCCTGTTTGACCTGCATGATAACCGTGCAAACGACAGTATTACGCTTAACGAGATCCGGAATATGGGCATCACCCTTACTCCTGTTGTATTGCCTGATTCAGCAACAATTCCTGTAAAGTCACTGGCTATAATTCTTGTTGCCGAATCTGCCGCTGCTTTTGACGACCTTACCCGAACCAATAAAGATGATGAACTCAATTTACAGGATAAAAACGCATGGCCTACTATTTTCAGGGCGGCACAGTTTATTCCGGCAGTGCAATACATACAGGCTAACAGGCTTCGGTATAAACTTATCCAGGAAATGTATTCAACTATTAAAGATTTTGATGTGATTATCACACCCAGTTTTGGTGGCAACCAACTATTGCTTACTAATCTTACAGGGAATCCATGTGTTGTTGTTCCAAATGGGTTTGATAAAGAAGGTCATCCAACCAGTATCAGTTTTATCGGGAATCTTTACGATGAGGCAACATTGTTATCGTTTGCCAGGATGTATCAGGATATAACCAACTTCGATAATCAGACACCGCCACTTTTTAAATAAATATTGTTTGTATGGTTGAATATTCGATCATTCCACTATCCTTAATCTACTGATTATTGCTTGTTATGTAAAAGCACAAAACCCTGCTATGCAGGGTTTTGTGCCATCCATACTTAAATGGTCAGTAGAATTTTTAAGTCAGAATTCAGATAGTTTTGCAACCCATTTCTATAAGTTTTTCAGCACTCAAATAGTACTTCCCTACTGTAATTCAATAAAATACTGAAAGGCTTATTTATTAACCTACGCTTACACGGTATTGAGGAGTACCTGATTCGCGTTGTTCCATTTTCTCGAAATATTCAGCCAATGTATTCATCAACTGTTCTTTTCGGATAGGTTTAGCAAGATAGCCGGTGCATCCTGCCGCATAACATTTTTTCATGTCCTCGGGGAGAACAAAAGCAGTTTGGGCGATAACAGGCAGCTCGGGTCTGAGTTTAGTAATCACTTCGGTAGCATCATAGCCATTCATCACAGGCATATGCATATCCATAAGGATAAGATCGATGCTTCGATTTGTTTTAACATGTTCGATGGCTTCTTTCCCATTCTGGGCCCATAGAATTTTTACTCCGGTGCGGCGGAGTACAGCTTCGATGTAGAGAAAGCTGAAATCAATATCTTCAGCTATCAAAATTGTGTGTTCTCTGAAATCGAAAGGATACGAGTTGTTCATTTGAGTTGTTTCCATAGTATTAATTGCGGTGTTGGTTTTTATAGTAAATACGAAAAGTGATCCTTGTTCAGGCAATGATTCGACCCACAGCTTACCGCCTAATAGTTCGACCAATGCTCTGGATATAGCTAAGCCAAGTCCGAATCCAATTATAGGCGAGGGATACTGGGAATCAACCTGGCGGAATCTTTCAAAAATATGCTGCTGGTTTTCAAAAGGTATGCCTATGCCGGAATCTCTTACCCAGAACATCATTTCTTCACCTGAAAAATCAGCACCGATTTCAATTTTACCTTTCGTGGTAAATTTTATCGCATTGGTAATCAGGTTAATAAGTATCTGGCGTAAGCGATTTGGATCGGAATTAATTTCTTTCTGCTGGAATGCATTGTTGTTGCTGAAGCTTATTTTCACTTCATCGGATTTGCCGTTTGCAGAACCCTCGAACTGGTATTTTAGTTCATCCAGCAACATGGCAGGAGCAAATATACGGTTGGCAATTACAAGTTTGCCTGATTCCAGTTTCGAAATATCAATCAAATCGCTTAATAAAGAGATCAGTGCATTTCCGTTATTCTGTATGATATGAAGGTACCGGCTACGCTCGGCATCTGTAAGGTTTTTGTCGGCTAATAATTCGGAAAACCCTATGATACCATTTAGCGGAGAGCGGATTTCGTGCGACATATTGGCAAGGAAAGCCGTTTTATTCTTATTTGCGTTTTCGGCAATCTTTACCGCATTTTCGGCAACAAGAAGAGAGCGTTTTTCTTCCGTAATATCATATGCTATCGCGTGATATCGGGCGAGATAGGTTTCATCTTCTGCCTGAGAGGAAATGCTTACCCTGTAATACTTTTCTTCACCGTTCCTGAACCTGCAACATACATCCTCATTAAACTTTCCACTTTTAAAAAACTCCTGAATTGCCAGTCGCACCTGGTTTCGACCTTCTTTGCTGACCGATTTCAGTAGCAGTCCAGGCTTACTTATAATTTCACCTAAAGGGAACCAAAGATTGTTGCGGCAGGCATTATTCAGATATATCAGACCTTTCTTATCCCAAATCAGGTGCAGTGTGTCAATATTCTCAATGGAATCGAAAAACATGTCCGACAGTGATGACTTTGATTTTTCAACACTATCAGCCACCTTCAGATAAAACAGGTTAATATTTTCAGGATCAAATCCTGTATCGGCGTCTGTAGTAAAAGAAGCTACTATATTTTTATTGTTCTTTGTTATCAATGCCAGACCCTTCAACTGAGTAATCTCATGAACGGGCATGCGGCTGAGCATAGTATAACTAACTAATGATTCAGGACGGATAAAGGAAGCAAAATCTTTTCCAAAAACGTCAATAGGCTGATAACCGGTAATTTTAAAAAAGGCTTTATTGGCAAACATGATGCAGCCTGAAGAAATCATTACTATTCCTTGTTCGCTATCGGTATTATTTTTCGGGGCATGATTGCCGGAAGGACTATTTTTAACTATCTGTTTTCTGTCGCCCAAAGCCTGGCCTGCCAGGTAGCTAATATTGCCTTCAGGAGCAGGTTGCAAAAAGTTAAACCGCATGCGAAAGTTACTTAACTTACCTGTGTAAGTGAACCTTATCATGCTGATAAAAAGAAGGATTAATCCAATAATAAATACGATTTGAACAAACACAGGCATACCAGAACCCATGGTAAGACCGAGGTAAACGAACCGTGACAGCGGAAGAAGAAATGTTCCGGAGAACCCATCAGCTACCTGAACAATAATTAAAGCTATTATCAGGAGGAGTGTTCCGAAGCTCAGATATTTACTTTTAGTTTTCAAAGTAGAACGAGTTATAGTAGTTAGGGCAGTTTATGAGCAAATCAGTAAAACGAGTAAAAGAGCAAACGCAAAATTGTTTGGTTTAATAGTTTATTACTCATAACCGAAAAAGTAATAAGCATATGAAATAAAAATTAAGAAAGCTTAACTAACCCGCTGGTTTATAATATAATAACAAAGTGGGCTGTATATGGAAACAGACTGATGTATTATCTGATTTTTGCGTAAAAGGACTAAGTCCGCGATAAGAAATGTTTTTATATCTTTGCAGCCGCTAAATCCGGCCTCGTAGCTCAGTGGATAGAGCAGCAGCCTTCTAAGCTGCGGGTCATAGGTTCGAATCCTATCGGGGTCACTATTATATTTATTAAACGCCTGTAAAACAATATTTTACGGGCATTTTTTCTTTTATACGCGCAATTTTACGAAACTAAAACAGTATATCATGTTTTATAACCGTGCTATTATTTTATAATAAAGGTAGAATTAACATATAAGCAACAACGCATCTATGAATGCCTATAACATTGAATCCAGCTTTTATAAGCAATTAATTTCTCACCTGATATAATCATATCAGGAACAGCAACTGTATTCGATCGTTACAGCAAGATATTGGAGGTATCCGAAGGGTTTTCCACACCTTTTCCTAATAATCAAATGGGCTTAATTGACTATAAATTGCTTGTATTCAGAAAAATAAATAATTATGAAAAATACTTTGGCAGTAAAATTTATATTTATATTTACTTACTTTCTTAGATTGAATTATACGATTAGCTTTTCTCATGTCATTTAATACCATTATTAAAATATTATGCGATTCAAAATAACACTGCAATTATCCGATCCAAGGAAAAATACTCTTCCTATTAATTACCAGTATGAATTATCAGCCTGGATATATCATACCATCGAAACTGCTGACCCTGCTTTTTCGATGTGGCTACATGATAAAGGATATAGCAGCGGAACACAGCGGTTTAAGTTTTTCACTTTTTCGAACATACTGTTTGCGGCAAAAGGGTATACTATAGAAGGTGACCGGCTGCGAATACTTGTATCGCCATGCGAACTGATTATTTCGTTCCTGATTGAGGGAGCGGCAATGCCTTTTATAACAGGGATATTCCGGAGCCAGGTTTTTTCAATAGGCGATTTTAAAAGCAGCGTTGGATTTATTGTAAGCAGCGTGGAGCGGATACCCGACCCTGTTTTTACTGATGCCATGACATTTAAAACGCTTTCGCCCATTATTGTCGGCAAATCGCGACTGGCTGAGGGAGGAAAGGGAACCGAATACCTTAATCCTGCACATACGGATTATGGAAATTTATTTTTTCAGAATCTTCAGCGTAAAGTTGAAATATATAAACTGCAAAAGTCCGAAATCAATATTTTACCTCAACCCGGCACATGCCACCTGCAACTGTTAAGCCAACCCCGCTCAAAAATAATTCTTATTAAAAACGGGCAACGTGAAGCAACCCATTTACGTGGATTTATATACGAGTTTAAAATTTCTGCTCCGGTTGAATGGTTGCGGGTGGGATATTATGCGGGATTCGGGGAGAAGAATAGTCTGGGATTTGGATGTGTGGAAGTGATTAGACAACAGTAAAAACTTTAACGCATGAAACAATACGTAGGGGTAAAAGGCCCACCAAGGCCAATTAAATTAGATGGCCGCAAGAAAGAATCTATCAATAATGACGTAAAGCCCTTTATTGAGAACTCGGCTAAATTATCGAAAAGTGTAAACCGATTTGAGGTGAAGGCAGGGCGGGTGTATTTTTATCAACTTGTAGAGCAATTCGGCTGGAATAACCCGGAAGTGAAATTTACAATCCCTCTTATTGACGGAAAGTATGTTGAATTCCATTATGCGAGGATCACACTATTCCCCAATGAATGCTCGCTCGACTGGCAACGGTATAATAACCAATGGATGTCACTTTTCACCGGAACCATGAAAGAGTGCCTGCAATTTATGGAAGATGGGAATGAGTGGTTTGAGTGAGATTTTGGGAACCGAGATTAATTATCGCAGCAATGCAATGTCAACCTTCAAGGTTTTTAAAACCTTGAAGGTTGGGAAAATAAAAAATACTGAATATGAGAATACATCTAAAAATTCAAACAGAAAATGGGATCATCCCTTTTGATCACCAATCTTTATTAACTGGTACAATCCACAAATGGCTGGATTGGAACGATGAGCATGGAAAAGTTTCGTTGTATTCTTTTTCGCGACTTGAAGGAGGAAAGGCAGCAAAAACAGGTTTGAGACTTGAAAAACAAACATCCTTCTTTT
>JBBQUX010000142.1:0-7237 GCA_038212135.1 Bacteroidales bacterium
CCAACCCAAATGAATTAGCCCCGTTTAGCTGCAACTATACGGCTAATGTGCCTGAATTGTTGACTAAATTAAATTGCAGCCTGGTTATCAGCACTTATCAGGCCGGGAAAGTAATATTTCTTTCGCCAAAAAGCGAAGATCACCTTATACAGCTTCCACGGACTTTTAATAAGCCAATGGGCATTTCATTTCTTGAGGCGTCAGATAAAATGGCACTCGCGTGCAAGGATGAAATAATTGTTTTTGCTGATTCTCCCGCTCTTGCCTCAAGTTATCCTAAAAAGAAAAATACGTATGATGCGTTGTACCTGCCCCGGACAACCTATCATACGGGATCATTGGATATTCACGACCTGAGCTGGGGCGAAAAAGGACTGTATGCGGTGAACACTTTGTTTTCGTGCATTGTGAATATTGATGGAAACTTTAATTTTACCCCTGTTTGGATTCCGCCATTTATAACCGAACTGAAATCGGAGGATCGTTGCCATTTGAATGGGTTAGTGATGCAGAATCAGAGGCCAAAATATGCGACGGCATTTAACCGGGGAAATAGTCAGCAAAGCTGGCGCGAAGGGGTTACAACCGATGGAGTTCTGATGGATATCGAAACAAATGAAGTGGTTGCGAACAATCTGCCGATGCCCCATTCGCCAAGGTTATTCAAAAACGAATTGTATATGTTGTTCTCTGCAACTGGGGATGTTGTTAAAATCGATCCGCAAAATGGAAAATTTGATGTGGTTACACGCCTTTCCGGCTTTGTTAGGGGAATGGCTTACTATAAGGATTTTCTGTTTATCGGGCTGTCGAAATTGCGACAGAATTCATCCACATTTGCAAAACTCGAGATTGCAAAAAAATCGCTGAATGCCGGTATCGCTATCATTCACCTGCCAACAGGGAGTTTTTACGGTGAAATCAAATATCACACTTCAGTTGATGAAATTTATGATGTACAAATATTACCAGGCAAAATAAGGCCAAATATTTTCAATACATTGCAACCCGATTACAAAACAGGACTTTCAATACCAGGAAGTACTTTCTGGGCCAGCCCTGAGTAACTTTTAACATGAACTAACTATGAACAAAAATTCATTTGAAAGAAAAAAACGACAATTCAAAAACCTGTCGGAACACATAAACCAATTGCTCCAAAACCGGCAATGGGATCAACTTTCAGCTTCGGTAAAAGCGAAACTTATCGCTAAGCTAAATTCGCTTTACCAGTTGATAAGCAACTATTTTTCCGTCACTGCAATACAGAAAGTACTTGCCGCAGCAGCCGTTTTTATTGCATTGCCTTTTATTTCGCGATCGCAGACATTTGATCCACCTCAGCTTAATCCATTTGGGTATGTACCTCCTGAAACCACTTTGGTTTCACCTGTATTTGCTGATATTGACGGTGATCAGGACCTTGACTTATTCATCGGGGATTATGAAGGTGTAATTCATTTTTATAAAAACATCGGGACAACAACATCCCCGGAATTTGATACTGCCCAGCTAAATCCTTTTGGGCTGGCACTTACAAGCGATATATCGTTTATGTCAGTTGCCGACATCGATAGTGATGGTGATATCGATTTTTTCGTCGGTGGAGCTGCAGGGAATATTCAATTTCTAAAAAACAACGGAACACCTTCATCCCCGGCGTTTACCTTCCCCGTATTAAATCCTTTTGGTTTTACACCTACTCTGGAGTTTGCCATTCCTACATTTGCTGATATTGATAATGATGGTGACCTCGATCTGTTTGTATGTGAATACCCGGGTGCAATGAAATTCTATGAAAATACAGGAACCGCCCAATTGGCTCATTTCGCAACTCCCGAACCTGATCCGTTTGGAATCACACCTGCTTATGGGTTCGGAGCTCCGGTATTTGCTGACCTCGATCATGACGGGGATCTCGATCTGCTCGAAGGGGAATACTACGGCAATATGCGGTATTTTGAGAATACAGGGACTAATTCATCACCTGCATTTGCAGCACCTTTGACAAATCCGTTTGGAATTATGCAAACCGTTTATTATGCTTTTCCCGCCCTTGCCGACCTTGACGGAGATGGCGACTTTGATTTGACCGTGGGTGAGGAATATGGCAACATCCAATACTTTGAAAACACTGATTTTAATGTTGGGATTCCGGAAATTCAGCCGGTTGCTGCTTTTGAGCTGTATCCTAACCCGGCGACTGATAAGGTTGTTCTGACCTTGGATAAAATCAATACATCATTGCCGGCAAAGATTGTTATCACAGATGTACAGGGTAATTTCCTGGAGCAAAGAACTATTAATACTCAAATAACGACTCTTAAAACGGATCAGTTTCCGGCTGGTGTTTATTTTGTAAGGTTGATCAGTGATGGGAAATCGTTTACCAGGAAGCTAATTGTTAAATAGAAAGCATTATTATACTTTTTCTGGGAGCGTTTTTGCCGCACCCAGATTAATTTCCGTTACATTTCCCCGCTACCGCGCGAACTATTCTCACCGTAGGTAATCCTTTCGCGTGGTGATGGATATTTTCTAATATTGTTTAATGAGCCGTAATTACGAATTTCAAAAATTCAGGAAGAGGCATGATTTGTTAGTTTTTGGGGTGCGAAATCATGATTCTTATTTAAGTTGCATTTCAAACAATGCCCCCGATGTACACAAACAGTTCCCCCACAGGTATTGCAACGCCATTTCTCTCTTTCCAATTCTGTAAAATTCTCCAACCCCATAGTTTTTAACATTCTGTAGGTTTTCAATAAAACTTACATTGTAACTTGTGCGGTAGCGTTTGTCAAAATGTTTTATATACTTGCAGGGGAATTTTTGGCACTCGTAACAAAATTTCGATTCGGTTTGCTCCAATAATTCGCAGAATCGGATAGAACACTTTCTAATAATACTTGCGATTGTGTTCCCAGTCGCCCCGGCATCCGCAGCACGTATTTTTGTCCCTAAGGTAAGCCAGGCAGGTTGCACAATTCATACCGCAAGGGGCTATAGGCTGAACGTCCATTGATAACGGAATTTTTATAGTATTGCTTGCGGTTAATTGATACTTTAGCGGGGATTGTCGACGCCCCTCGCCCTATCGCCCCTCGCCATATCGCCCCTCGCCTCATCGCCTCTCGCCTTTCTACACCTCTCCCTGTTCCCCCGTCCGCGCATCACTTACCCGGAATTACCAAAACCGGGCATTGGCTGTGTTTTACAACTCCAATGCAAACGCTTCCGATAAAAGCCCTGTAAAGGAATCCATGGTTATGCGCACCCAAAACAACAAGATCCGCATCGAAAATTCCTGCTTTTTCGATAATCGTTTCAATTACAGGACCGCTGGTTAGCTCATAATCGACTTCAACGCCTTGCTTTTGCAAATAATCTGCCATCGCCTCTAATTCCTTATTCATCCTCAACCTTTCTTCTTCGTTATCGATTGGCATCACCGGGGTGATAATTTCATTTCCCAAATACGAAGGGATTGGAGCAACAACATGTAAAATGCGCACGTGGCTTTTAAAAGCTTTTGCCAGCGAAGCAGCATAATCAATGGCCACAGATGCAAGATCCGAAAGGTCCACAGCAACAATTATTTTATCCATTGTTCCGATTTTTATACTTTCTGTTTTATACTACAAATATACTGAATATTGGGCAGGATATAATTTTGATGTGCTGGGCAATATTACCACTTGAAGAAGAATTTCTATTAGGCCGGTCCATACACCCCGAAAATTGTGCTCATGAGCCAAACCGTTATTTCTCTATGTCGCCATAAGAGTAGATTCCCTTAGAAAGAACCGGCATTAGAAAAATATGTTAGCGTTTCTTGACAGAGGTATGTGCGAATGGCATGTGCGTAGAAATACACAGCAACGGTAAATGCCGGGATTTGCAACAATCTTTCATGCCTTGTATTGCGGGAAGATACCTCTGGCTTGGAAACGCAACATGTTTTTCGAAAGCCTTGAATTTTTGTTACTTTTTGTTCAGGCAAAAAGTAAGAGAAAGAATATATTCAATCCGATATAAACACTAATAATCACATTTCTTTAAAATCTCATACATCAAAATTTGTTTCCAACACATCAAAATAATATGTAGCCGAATATTGCAGGGCAGTGCAAGTTATTTATCCACGAAGAATTCCGGATCGAAGAAAAAATTTACCTGACTACAAGCCGGGTTGAAAACACAGCTTTTTTGCCTTTAATATGGACGATGTAAATACCCGGTTTCAGCATCCTGACATCAATCATGGTACTCAATGTATCCGAAAGACTGCCTTTCAGTAATTCCTTTCCGGAAATATCAAAAACCGAATACAGAAAATTATCCTGCATACCTTGCTGATTTACTATAGTTATGAATTCTTTAGCAGGATTAGGCCAGATTGCAAAAGGAACCTGTATTTCCTTGTTTTCAACACTGTTTAACAAGCAGATTTTGGGGTAAATAGCACATGAAATTATAAAATCAGGTTCGCCTTGTGTTGTCCATAGTATCTGTGCCGATTCCCATTTATTGTTGTTTTGCAGTATCCATGTTGTATTCACCGGTAACTTGCCTAAGGATGTTGACCAAAGGCAAAGTGTGTCGCCTGTTAAAACCGGCAATTGAATGCCCATGTAAAAAGAACCGCCCGGCTGAACCGGAACTGCAAAATCAATAGTCGAATATTTGTTGTTCGTTACATCATTTACAAGAGATGAAAGCAATAATGTGTCCGAAACAAGCGTCAATCCCGGATTTCCTGAAGAGCCATCTGTGTTCCATATTTTAACCGGAATTTTTTCGTTATTGCCGGCAGCCTGCTTTGCCTTGCTGAATTCACATATCATACCTGTAATTACAAGGTTGGGCTGGGTATTTTCGAAATAGTCGCAAATGGCTTTATCGCCGTAGGAATTATTCCCGGTAACATAGCCTTTGCCGGGAATAATATAGTAAGTAAGCGGTTCAGGAAGAGGGAAACGGAGTGTGTCGCAATTCCCCAGACTCAGGTTTGCCCTGATATAATCCTTTTTCTCAAGTGCAAAACCATTGGTGCCATCGGAAATGGTAAGTTTTACGGTGTACAATCCTTCAGATTGGTATATATGAACCGGGTTCTGAACCAGGCTGCTGTCGCCATCGCCAAATGTCCATTTCCATGAAGTCGGGTTGCCGGTTGACTGATCAGTAAACTGCACGGTAAGCGGAGCACTTCCCTGGGTTACATCAGCTGTAAATTTGGCTTCAAGACTTTTTGGGGAAGTAGTTTGAAATTGCCTTGCAACGGGATTTAACTGATCGTGTCGCGACTGTTGCGCATAACCGGAAAGAATAGCGGCTGACAGCAGAAATGTAAATAAACTTTTCATAGAACCGGAATTATGAAACAAAGGTATTGTTCCGGTATCAGAAATCAAATTTCATGCCGGTTTTAAAGCCGAGGGTAAGTTCATCGGTTGCCTGGCCACTGACAGTAAGTAAGGGTTTAAAATACCAACGGCTGGTCGGGGTGAACGAGAGGCTGAGCCTGTTAAATAGTTTATAGCTAAAATCAATTCCTGTCACGAAGTTAATATTTACATCATTATAAATCGGCTGGTTGGCATTCACGCTTGTAATCCGGGCATTATACTGGGTCTGAATTTTTTTCTCTGTCGAAGCAATTATATCCGGATCGTTGAGTTTCACTCCAAATCCAGCTCCAGCATTAATCCATGAGGAGAATTTCCCGACACGGAACAACTTCCTTCCTATACCCAGGTTATAGGTAAAATACTGGTGTTTTTCAGTTCCCTGATACTCCGACGCAAGAGCCCCAACAGCATAACCAACAGTATCAACATGCCCACCAGGTCCTGTAGCGGTTACGGGTATATTGATATTGTAATTCAGCTCAAAAACAAATTGTTCTTCATTATATGCCATGCCCAAACTGGTATTGAACCTGACTTTTTCTTTGTTGTAGCTGGCCGTAACATCTACATTATGAAAAAGCGAATTATCGGTACCGTTATAAATATTCTCCGGCAGGTAATTCATGGTAAGTGCGAAATTATTCTTTTGGTATCCGGAAACAGGTTCTTTTGGCGTATAGTATCTGACCGGAGGAGTAACAGGTGAGTCATTCTGTTTTTTCAGCAAAATAGAAGATACAGATGTACCGGTAGAATTTCCATTTCCTGAACCAGCGATTGATTCAACATCGATAAAAGTAATTCCGGCGAACAGCTCCGTTGCATTTTCATCCGGTATTGGCATATCCATATTCAGGTATATTTCATTACCCTGAATGGAATAATCAAATTGAGATATTATAGGTGAAACTTTCTGAATTACAGTATTGTCAGTAATTAAGTTTTGTTCTGATGAAGTGATTTCTGAACTAACATTCGCCTGGTTGCTTTCGGCAATATTTGCCTTTCCAGGTTCTGAGTTGCCCTCTGCTGAAGACGGAATTCCCGGCTGAATCTGTTCGGTAATTTCAGGGACTAACGGAGTTTTAAGGTAATTATCAGATAAGCGTGAAACTGTGATAAACAGCAACAAACCAGCAGCAGCCGATAAAGCTACGCGAACACCGGTTTTAATGTAGGCAGTTCGGTTGAGCCGGAAAAGTATGCCGTTCCAGGTTGCCGGATCGGGCGAATGCACCGGAAGCGTCCTGAGTTTTTCCTGCAAGGCTGCGTCGGCGTCCAACGCATCCAGTTTAGCTGAAAGGCGCTGCCACGACCCCGGATCGGGCGCATGAGAAGGCAACTGTTCGCTAAGCCTGTTTTTGATTGGGTTTTTATTTTCGTCCATGTTTTAATCCATCAATGCTGAAATCCGGTTTCTGAGCATTTTCTTTGCATGATGCAGCTGCGATTTTGAAGTTCCGGCCGAAATGCCGAGCATGTTGGCAGTTTCTTCGTGCGTATATCCTTCCACTTCGGTAAGCAGAAAAACGGTTCTGTACCCGTCGGGTAACGAAAGGATTACCTTTTCGAGGTATTCGCTGTTCAATGTATCAGGGATCAGAATCATTTCATCGCTTTTTACATCATCCATGTCGGCAAAAGCCAGGTTTCTGTTTTTTGAAAGTTGCCGGAGCGAAGTACGTACAACTATTGTCTTAATCCATGCACCCAACGTTGAGTCGAACCGGTACTGCCCTATATCGCGGAATACCTGTATAAAGGCATCCTGAAGGGCATCGTGGGCATCGTCGCGGTTATTAACAATGCGGTAAGCAATGGTG
>JBBQUX010000143.1:0-7210 GCA_038212135.1 Bacteroidales bacterium
TGTTTTAAACGGACAGGATATATGGGTTGCTTATCAGTTTACTCAATCTGATGCAGGAATCTTTATTCCGGGTACCGATGCAGGACCAAGCAATCCAAATGGTGATTATATCAGCACAGGCGTTGGCTGGTCGCATCTTTCGAACAATCCTGACTTAGCTTACAACTGGAACATAAGAGCTAACCTTTCGGGTGATGCAACTCCACAATGGCTTTCGGTTAGCACTTTGAGCGGAACTATTCCTCCTGATGGCAGCGAAGTACTTGAAGTTACCTTTAACTCAACCGGACTTACCTACGGAGTGTACGAAGGCACAATCAGGATACTGAATAACGACTCCGAAAACTCCCAGCTTGATGTACCATGTATGCTTTCCATTTCAGTAGGTGTTGCTGAGCTGGATAAAGTTGCTGTTATGGTATATCCTAACCCTGCCGAAAATGTACTGAACATCGTTGCAAACGATCAGATCATTAAGGTAACTGTTTTAAACATGAATGGAAAAGTTATGTTTAGCGGTAACAGTAAATCCATTGATATCAGTAAAATGGCATCAGGGGTTTATTTTATTCAAACACAGACAGCAAAGGGAATTTCCAACATTAAATTCACCAAAAAATAGTATCAAACTCTGTTTTTCGAAAAAGGCTGTCCCTGTTTTGGGGGCAGCCTTTTTTTTAATTGTTACTCTTGCAACTGATTTCTTCAGAGTAAAAAGATTGCAATTAATCAGTCTGTCTAATCTGTTGAACTACAGATCAATAATATAACCACAAAGATCCCCAAGGTTTTACACGAAGGACACAAAGCTTTGAATACGAGTAGTTTTAGTTTTTGTTGACTTTGTGAACTTTGTGATTACCTGCTGATAATATGGCTTTGGGCCAGTTTTATCTCATCGGAACCCCAGCCCTGGTGCTCCAAAAAACAGGCAATCTGCAACTGATCCATGGCCTGGTATGACATTCATTCTGCTCCAGTTTCCCGTACATCCTTATTTCTAATGCTATTTATATCAATCGTTTGTAAATCCTTTCCGCTTTTCAGTGCCTTCTTTTCCTGGTTTTCAACAAGCACATCCATGCGCTTTTCGGCAACCATGCGATCGTAAAATTTGTCCACATAGGATCACCAAGGGATCATCAGTGTAAGGAAGCTCGAATAAGGCTTGATCATGATTGAAAGCTTTTGAGGTAAGTATTTTCTGAAGTAAGGTTTAACTGATCGGTGGTCAGTTCCGGTTTCGGGATTTTGCGCATGGATATTTTGAAATACATGGCTGCAAAGTAAACATGTAATTATCTGAAAGTCAATACCCCCGGAGGTCTACAAATGAGATTCAAAAAAATATAGATATTGAATATCAGGCACTTGCAAAATAATAAAACAAAAATCATCCGATTTTGGGATGAAAATACCCGAATTTAGGCTACTTTTAAGCTGATTTTAATGGAAAGGCTGCAAGATGGGTTAATGCCCTACGGACAATTTTGTACTCTATACATTGATTTTTGTTTTTCAGCAGACCCTATCTAACGGATTAATAATACGCGGTTAGGTTCCAGAGTAGTAAATCCAATTTTACTTTAACCGTATAAAGCCAATTCCTCTCCAAAATAGTTTTGAACAAAAACCCTGGCCAAGCTCTTTTTGTCCTATTTTCGCATTATAAAATCACAAGAATTCGGATATGGAAATCATAGGAAAATTAACTCAGTTGTTGCCACTGGTAACCGGACAAAGCAAAAACGGCGAATGGCGCAAACAGGAATTTATTATCGAAATTGCTGACGGACAATTCCCCAAGAAAATATGTTTCTCCCTTTGGGGCGATAAAATTGACCAGGCAGGCTTAACCCTGAACGAAACAGTAAAAGTATTTTTTGATATCGAAAGCCGCGAATATAACAGCCGCTGGTACACCGAGGCTAAGGCCTGGCGTGTTGAAAAACAGGGCGCAGGTGCTCCAATACAAACGTCTTCGCCACAGGTGCCAAATGAGGCTCCTCCTTCGTTCAATGCTGCACCGGTTGAAGATGATCTTCCTTTTTAGGCAGTAAAAGACGGGGAGAGGGGCGACGGGGAGAGGGGAGACAGGCAGAGGGGAGACGGGGAGATGGGAGACAAGGAGAGGGGAAAAACCAGGATGGGGAAATTGAGAGGATTTTTATAGGGCTTTTGCAACATCTAGTGGATTTATTCCCTTATAACATCTGCATTTCAAGGTAAATGATACCGAATGAAAGTATCATTGAAACCAGTGTTACCACAATTCCTATCCGGAAGAATTCCATAAACCTGATTTTTATACCCTTACTTTCGGCTGTTTCAATTACAATAAGGTTTGCCATAGCTCCGATAATAGTTGCATTTCCTGCCAGGGTAGATGCCGAAGCCAGTGCCAGCCAGAGCATTTCGCTGTTTGCTGTTTTCATAAGCGGAAGCATTACAACCGTAAACGGAACATTGCTCACCACCTGCGAAAGAAGCAGGCTTACCAGGTGAATTGCGGCCAGCCCGCTACCGGTTTCAGTTAATTTTACATGACTGAGCAACTGATCCATCAAACCGGCCTTCTCAACGCCATGCACTACGATAAACAGCGAAGCGAAGAAAAGCAACAGCACCCAATCCACCTGCCTGATTACTTTCGAAGGCTTTATTCGTCCCAGTAAAAGGATAAGCGATGCTCCGATCAAAGCTATAAGCGGAATAGAAAGCCCCAGCGGACGGCTCAGAAAAAAAAGGATTATCACGAGTAAAAAAATCGGAACAGAAAAGCGCATGGAGTGGTAGTTAAACGATGCTCCCTCTTCAAAAGCAACATTCCCGGCAACGGTTTTTGTATCCTTTTCAGGAAAATATCTGGGTATCGCCGAGGGATAAAACCACCAAACGGCGTAAACTATTACGATCATTCCGAGAAAAGAAACAGGAAGAAGGTACAACAGGAAATGACCGTATGAGATGCCTGAATTGAGTCCGATCAGCATATTCTGAGGGTTTCCGGTAATGGTCATGGCACTTCCGATGTTCGACGAAAGTATTTCAGCAATCAGGAACGGAACAGGATTAAGTTTCAGCGAGCGGCAGATACCGATAATTACCGGCGTAAATAACAGAACGACCGCATCGTTTACCAGGAAGGCGCTGGCAATGCCCGTAGTAAAAGTAAGTACAACCAGCAATTTGAATGGGGTATCGGCAACGGCAAGTGTGCGAATGGCTATCCATTCGAAAAACCCATCAAGTTCAAGAGTAGCAATGATGATCATCATGCCAAGTAGCAGGACAATGGTATTAAAATCGATGGCACGGATTGCCTCGTCGAAAGTAATAACCCCAAAAAGTATCATAGCCACTGCCCCGAAAAATGCAGCCGATGGCCGGTCGATATTCATCCGCGGAAGTCGCGTGAAAATAATACCGATGTATGTTATTATGAATATTATCAGTGCGATGATTTGCATGCTTTAATGTTTCGGTTGGGAAAAGTGGCGGGTTGTTTTTGTTGCGGGTTGTTTTTGTTGCGGGTTTGCAGAGTTGAGGGTTTGCAGAGTTGCGGGTTTAAGCGTTGAAGAGTTGAGGGATTTTAACGGGCACTAACTCTTCAAACTTTTCAAACTCTTCAAACCCTTCAAACATTTCAAACTCTTCAAACATTTCAAACCCGAAACCCGAAACTCTTCAAACATTTCAAACCCGAAACCCGAAACTCTTCAAACCCTTCAAACATTTCAAACCCGAAACCCGAAACTCTTCAAACCCTTCAAACATTTCAAACCCGAAACCCGAAACTCTTCAAACTCTTCAAACATTTCAAACCCTTCAAACATTTCAAATCATATAAATCCCAGCCGCAAATCTCCCCGTCACTCCACCAGCAGCACGCGACGAAAAGAAAATCTCCTGCAGGCATTTCGTACAAAGTTTTGAAGTTTCTATATTCTCGGGGTTTACACCCAGATCGGTAAGTTGCTTATTATTAGCATACCAAAGATCGAAATGAGGTTTTTTGTAATGATTATGGTAAACAAGATATCCTTCGGTTATTCCAAAACTCTGCTCCACCACTGTCCGAACCTCCTCCCCTACTTCGTAACAACAAGGACCAATTGAAGGCCCTATTCCCGCCAGGATATCAGCCGGATTGCAACCGAAATGCTGAACCATTGCACGGATAGTATTGGATGTAATATGCTGCGCAGTTCCACGCCAGCCGGCATGAATTACAGCACTCACTCTCTTTCCTGGATCGAATAATAAAACCGGCACACAATCAGCCACCATTACCATAAGGCAAATGCCGGGCAAGGCGGTAATGGTAGCGTCAGTGCGTGGATTTTTAAATAAAACCCCATTAGCAACGGCTTCAGCATCAATAATTTTCACATCGCCGCTGTGAACCTGGCTTGCGTATAAAAATCTATCCAACGGAATTCCGGTAGCTTCAGCCAATAAGGATTTGTTGGCATTAACATGCTCCGGATTATCTGCAGTATGCTTACCGAGGTTTAATTGGTCATAAGGAGGAATACTAACACCTCCCTCACGATTAGTAACAAAATGAATCAACCCTGGAATAGCAGCCAGGTTCTCAAATTCAAAAAGGTTTAAATTACCGGGTTTGCACTTCATTGTATCCTTGCGTGAATTCCAAATGTATTAAAAATGAAGGTCGGTTGTAAAAATCCTGTAGGTAATCTTTTCAACATTTCATAACAATCTGATAATTAACAAGCTTTAACAATCCTTAACGGAAAGTCAGAATAACTTTCGACGAAATGAAATAATTTTTTGTTAAAAAGAAACGTAACGGGAAAAAGGTAATAATCACTTTTGAGGACCGCGATGAAGCTGGTATGGTCCGTAAACAGGCAAATGAAGAGAGAGTAATAATACTGAAAGATGATGATGGCAATGAATCACGGGTAGAAAAAAATGTAATTATTAAAGGCAATCCGGGCGAAAAAGTAATTATCAAAGAAGTGAAAAACGCATAAACCAACGAGATAGAAGTAACTGTTGATGTTGATACGGATAAAGCTGCACCTGAAAAAACACATAAAAAAGTGATTATTATTAAAGAGGAGAAGAAAAAACAGGTTTTCTCTCTTCGTACTTTCGTTATATGAAAAAAGCCCGGTATCTGAATGATTCCTGGCTTTTTCCTGATGCAGAAATAAGTTTATTGCGCAAGTACTTCTTCAAGTTTTTTCACAAGGTCGTCACCACGAAGGTTGCTCGCTATAATATTCCCATCTTTATCCAAAAGAAAACTGGCGGGTATCGACATAACCCCGAATTGTTTTGCAGCAGCATTTTCCCACCCGATAAGATCGCTTACATGTTTCCAGGCAAGTCCGTCTTTGGCAATAGCGTCCAACCATTTCCGTTTGTCGGTATCGAGCGAAACGCCGAAAACCGTAAATCCTCTGCTATTGTATTTCTTGTAAGCTGCCACAACATTGGGATTTTCGGCACGGCAGGGACCACACCACGATGCCCAGAAATCGACCAGTACAACTTGTCCTTTCAAACTGCTTAAACTCACCGGGTTGCCGAGTGTATCATTCATCGTAAAATCCGGAGCCGGTTTGCCGGTTTGCACCGAAGCAAGGATAGTTTCGCGCTCAGCCAGTTTTTTTACATAGGGTGAATTTGCAATGGAAGGATCAAAAGTTTTGTTGATTTCTTTTAAATCATCGAATGAGTATGCATAGGCATTGCTTATGGCCAGGTAGGCGGATACAACGCTTTTGCCGTTTTTCGCGATATACTCTTTCGTAAAATCCGACTGGGCTTTCTGAACCGAATCATACATGGTTTCGATGTTTTTTACAGCGGCAGTGTCGTTAGCTTCTTTGGCCTGCATATACTGCCCGTAGAGTTCTTCCATCTTCGTGCCATAAACCATTTCTTCCTTTTGAAATAACACATAGGTATCGTTGGAGGCAGAGCCTTTAGCAACCGATTTATCGAGACTGTCAGCATAAACTGTTATTGTAATGGCAGCATTTTCGATAAAGAAAGGAAATGCTCCATCCACATTCTGCAGTTTCACATAGTACATCATTGGCATATCTACCTTGCCGGCGAATTCAAATTTGCCATCTTTAATCTGAACGGAATCGGCTGTAAGCATTTTACCTTCTTCACGTTTTTTAAGGAAAATCCATCCGGAATCGGCACCGGTAATGGTTCCATCGATGGTATAACCATCCGTTTTTTTATTGCACGAAATAACTGAAATCAGCATGGCAATAATAATACTGCCGGTAAGGAATTTTTTCATTCGGTTTTGTTTACGGGGTTAATTTCGGACAAAAGTAGGTAAATTTATAATGTGGTTAAGGTCAGTATTTAATATTGCACCACAGCAAAAAACCTGGACAAAGGGTATAACATTCCGAAAATCAATAGCAAATCAACTTCAATCACTGCTTATTGAAGAAATTGTACTTTTTTTGGCGGATATCCTCATATTATCAAATCATTTTATGATTACAGATAGGTTTCGAACAGTTAGCATTCTAAATCCTCGCAAACAGGGTGATATCAATTAGTCCTTTATAATCACCTGTTTGCATAACCGTTTGTTTTTGGTTTCTATGATTACAAAATAGGTTCCCTTGGGCAGTGAAGAAGGAAAGTTGATTTTGTACCTATCAGAAAATTCGGGGATGTTCTCGGCCAAAACAACCATTCCCATTATATCATATACCTGCAACAGGATATTATTGTACTGGTTTGTACCCGAAATAGTGAGCGTTTCGCTAAAAGGGTTGGGGTAAACGGAGAATTCCCCGGCTTCCACAAGTTCCTCAGTCGGGAGGTAAAACTCACATGATCCTCTCCTGTAAACCAGATATTCTGGTGATGGATATCCTAATATTGGGGCAGTATAAAAAATAGTATCAGATGCATTATGGCAAATTAGGGTGAAATTACCTATATAAGGGATTTCCTCAATGTTATGTAACGAAACAGATTTCAGAGTGTATGACTCGCATGGATAATACCTTACCGAGTCAATAACAAAATCAAAACTTCCAAGATACATTCCGTAATGAACCGCAACATTATACACCGTATCACCGGCTGCTTTGGTGAAATCCTGTAGAATTGATTCTTCCGGAAGTGTATCTACCGGAGGTAAAAAATAAGTTATGCCCGAAACATCATTTCGAAATGCCCCTTCATAAAGAAT
>JBBQUX010000144.1:0-7205 GCA_038212135.1 Bacteroidales bacterium
TTATATATCAAACTATAATTATTATTGCCTCACTTTCGAAGATGAAATACTTTCAGGGGATCCACGCTATTCGCATTGGATCGTTTCGGAAAAAGCTGCCCGCAAAAAAGATTCCTGAAACTATTCGCCCTTACTTTTTTATCTTTGGCGAAATTACACCAAGGCCATTTTCTGATTTCCACGCATGAAACAAAGGTTAATTTACCTCGATAATATTAAAGTATTCCTGATTGCTTATGTAATTACCGGGCATATTGCAGCCAGTTACGGGGCAATCGGCGGAGGCCGGTGGAGCTACCTGGAGCAAGGCAATGATTTCATTACAAAAGCAGTTTTATCCCTTTTTGTCCTGGTTGCATATTCGTTCCTGATGGGGATGTTTATATTTATAGCCGGGTATTTTACATATCCTTCAGTCAAGAGTAAAGGTGGAACGCGTTTTGTGACAGACCGGATTATCAGACTTTCAATTCCATTGGTATTGTATTATTTCATCCTCGGGCCAGTTGCCAGGTATATTACAAAACTTGCCAAAGGTGAAGATATAACGTTCGTGCAGTTCATGACTGATTCCTACAAATCGGGTGTTTATGGCCACCTGGGAGTGATGTGGTTTATTGTGCTTATCCTTGGTTTTTCAATAGCTTATGCATTTTTTTACAGGCTTTTCCCCAACGGATTATACAAACCGAAAGAAGAGGAATTCCCCCTTACTTCAAGAATCGTATTTTTTGTTTTGATAGTAGGAATTGCCAGCTATATAACCCGGATAATTTTCCCGATGGGTGGCGATTTTGTAGGTAGCAGGCCGCTTGGATCAATGGTGTTTTTCGGAACTTCGTTTTTCCTGGGTACCACTGCTGCACGATATCAGTGGCTCGATAAGCTGACAATGAAAAATGCGAAGCCATGGTTTATTTCGGCGGTCGTTGTAATGGTGATTCCTGTTATTTTACTTCTGATATTTAAGAAAAACCTGAATTTCCGGCTTATTGCCCAGCCCGGATCGCCGGCATCTTTGTTTTACGCTTACTGGGAAGTAATTAAAACCCTTGGCACAGGAATGATAGCTGTTGTGGCGTTCCGTAAATGGTTGAATATGCCCGGGAAACTGGCTGATGCTCTGGGCCGCAGCGTTTTACTTGCCTATTTCCTGCATCCTCTGATCTGTGCCTTGTTTTTTTACGCTTTTGCCGGAACCGGGCTGCATCCGCTTATCAAATTCTCGATTGTTGCGCCAACTGCGCTGGTGTCAACTTTTACCTTAGCCTGGTTATTGCTGCAAATACCTGTGGTACGGAAAATAATGTAATATTCAGATCCTCAGACAGGTTTAAAAACCGTATCCTGGTCTCCTGAATACATCCTGTCAATAACTGTTCGATATTTATTATATAGCGCCTGACGGTTATAATTTAAGTCAGTTTTCAGAAGACCGTTTTCTACAGTCCATTCATCATCTACAATCTCAAGTTTAATAATCTGATCATATTTCGGGCAGGCTGAATTGTAGGCTCCAACCTTTTCATTTATTGTTTTGGTAATTTCTTCTTTTTTAGTTTTTGAAAAATCAGGAACAATTATGGCGGTAAGTGAAATCCTGTTATGACCGTAAACCCAGATATGTTTGATTTCAGGGGTACCGGCAAAATGTGTCTCAATTGGCCGCGGATCGGTGTACAATCCGGATGAAAGTTTGAAAATTTCTTTTTTTGTGCCTGTAAGAGTTAAGAAACCTTGTTCATCCAGAGAACCCAGATCCCCGGTATGCAGCCAACCGTCATTATCAACAGGTGATTCATGATGTCCGAAATATCCTTTCATAATACCACCACTCCTCACCAGAACTTCCTCATCGGGCGCAATCCGCACTTCCACACCAGGCATAAGTTTGCCAACGCTCTGATGCTTAAAAGCGCTGATAAGATTGTAAGAAACCAAGGGTCCGGCTTCGGTAAGTCCGTAACCTTCGTAGGTATTTATTCCAGCAGCCCAAAGTATGTTCAGCACCTCAGGATGTAAAGCAGCGCCGCCGCATAGCAATACTTTGATATTTCCGCCTAAGAAATTTCGTAATCCCTTAAATACCAATCTAAAAAGTTTTTTCTTTACTGAAATCAATTTCCGGGAAGGCCCTGCTTTTTCTTTTACTGCCAGTTTCAGAGCCAGTCGTGCCAAAAGGCCATTAAAACCACTTGTTTTTTGTATTTCAGTTTTTGTATTCTCAATTATCCTTTCCAACACAAGCGGAACCGCAAGCATTACATCAGGTTTTTGCTGTTTCAGGATTGCCGGTAGGGCAGAAATACCTTCGCTATAGCAAACTTTGATACCAAGATATTGGAAACTATAATTTACTGTCCGCTCAAAACTGTGAGCCAACGGCAGAAAACTGATGCTTTTCCCGCATCCGTGAAAATGGTGCGATTTGCTATAAAACAGGATATTGAAAACATGGTTGGAATGCGATAGCACAACTCCTTTCAGCGGTGTGTTTGAACCAGAAAGATAAATGATAGAAGCAGGATCGTCAGGTTTAACCGAAGCTTTTAATTTGTTGAGTTCATCGCGATTTTCTGCTCCATTTTGCAAAAAGTCTTCATAGGAAAGGGCTCCGAATGTGGAATCGAAACATACAATCAATTGAAGCGGACATTCCGGCACTTGCTTAATTTTTCGAAATACTGACTTATTCGAAATAAATGCTATCCTTGCTTCTGTCTGGTTAAGAACGCCAGCCAGTTTAAGTATATCAATACCAGGGTAAAGCGGCACATGCACAGCACCTGCCTGCAAGATACCCATATCGACAAAATTAAATTCAGCCCTGTTATGTGTAAGGCTGACAACAGGTTCCCCTTTTGAAATCCCGAAATTAATAAGTGCAAAACTTGTAAGATCAGCGAATTTCTTATAGTCCGAAACGGTATAATCGCGCCATTGCCCGTTGCATACCGATGAAAACATTACCTGCTCTCCCGGCCTGGAAGAAATGATCTCCATTAAGTCAAAAATGCGGGTTGGCAGGGCTTTCATTGGTGGAACTTTACTGTTTGCCTTGTGCCTTGTTATATAGCTCACGGTAGTGGTCGGCTTTCTCTTTGTTTCCCTTCCCCGCAAAATACCTTGCAAGCACAGCCGAAACTTTGATATTGTCAGGTTTTACAACTGCTGCTTTCTCCAGCCAGATAACTGCATTCACCGAGTCCTGCCGGGCCAGGTAAAAAGATGCGTTATTGAGATAAGGAATTACCACATTGGGTTTACTCCTGATAATCTTTTCATTTGTGAGTACCGCCGAATCAACCTGGCCGGTTTTGTTGTAACACATGGCTAAGTTCGACATAGTTTTCAGATCAGTGGAATCCAATGTTGCAGCTTTGCGAAAATTGTCGAGTGCCTGTGGGAAATCCTCTTTCTGAAAATGAATATACCCCAGATTATACCATCCGGCTGCATAAGTCGGTTTCTCTTTTACCGTACGGCTAAAATATTCCAGCGCTTTTTCATTATCGTTTTTCATCATGGTGTACATTTCACCCAGGCTGTTCCAGGCTTCGAAATAACCGGGATAAATCTTTACCGTTTGCTCAAGCAGTCCTATGATTTTTTCGACCTGCGGCTCAGTTCCACTCTGGCCGCCACCTTCTTTGAGGTTTTCGATCAGTTCTGTTTTTAAAGTGGTTGCATATATGAAATTCGCTTTTGCAGAATTGCCAAGGTACCTGATATCGTTCGAAAACAGGCTTAACTGTGAATTCCAGTCTTTGTTACGGTCAATGGTCCTGGCTGTAAAAGGTATAAGGATTACCAGCAATGCCACCACTACTTTCCAGGTGTCTTTATCGCTGCCGGGCTTCTGCGTCGGAACCCTGAGCAATTTGAAAAGGAAATAAATCACAGCAATACTGAATCCCAGCGAAGCTATGTAAAGAAACCTTTCGGCAATAATACCGGCAGGAGGTTTTACAATGTTCGAGTACATCGAAATTACAATGAGATAGAAAAAGATGGCATACGAAAGAATATGCTTTTCGCGAAGTTTCATCACGGCAAATACAAGTAACCCGAGGTGTAAAACGATGGAAAGAATGACCCATATATTGCTGAAACCTACTACAGGAATGGTGTTGTAACCATAGTAAAACAGCAGCGGGTGCGGAAAAACCAGCAGTTTCAGGTACAATAGCAGCCCGTACATGCCGGTTGAAACATGCAACAGAAAATTTTTCTCGAATGCCAGCGGGTTCTCAAAAAAGAGCATCGGCCTGCTGATGGCCGGAAGATATAATTTCACAAAAAGAACTGCCACAATCAAAATCAGTATCATCGAACCTGATATCATGACGAGATTTTTCACATTTGCCCTGGTGAAAAAATATAAAGTAAACGGAATGGCGGCAAGCAATGGCAGCGTCGAAGGCTTTGTGAAAACACTCAGCAAAAACAATATAGCACCTCCTGCCAATGCAACGTGAGACTCTTTTCCCGCATAAGCCATAAAACTTTGTAAAGCCAGCAATCCAAAGAGGAAACTCAGAATTTCCTCCCTGTTTTTAAGACTCGCAACTACCTCGGTATGAACCGGGTGTGCGGCCCACAGCATGGTGATAAGGAAAGGAAACCAGATAGAATAATTCCGCATCAGCTTGCGCAGAATCGAAAACAGGATGAGCAGGGTAAGTCCGTATAGCAGGATATTAATAAGGTGACTCGTTCCCGGATCCTCGCCAAAAAACTCGTGTTCAACAGCAAACATGGCTTTGGTAAGTGGCCGATAACCAAAATTCATGGTTCCGCCTTCTTCGGCATTGAGGTTTATATAACGTGAGCTCAATATCTGCGGAATGGCAGCCAGGCCTTTTTTTACCATCGGGTTGTTATAGGTAACGTATAGGTCGTCGAGCGAGTAGCCGTTCTTCATGGTGTTTCCATACAGAACAAAAGCAAAGACAAACAGTATGACTTTCATCCAGAAAGCAGTTTTTGAATACCACTTTGGCAACAGTTCAGTTTGTTCAACCTTGCGGACAGGAATACTTTTTTTTACTGGTGCCGGGGCTTTTGGATGCGTTTTTTTCATTGCTGAATAAGTTATTAAAAAGGCTGAAAAACAGCCAGGTCGCAAATTTACAATTTACCGCGGAAAAACCGGTCAGGTTTCAAATGATTTGAAAACCAGTTTCCTGAATTGAATTTAGTAGTCTTGATTCTTATTTAGGGGCTGCTTAGAAATAACTAAATAGCTGTTTATCTGTGCTTTGCCTGCTGATCAAAAAAAAACAACCAATGCAAGGATCCTCCCGAACCGCTTGCTTTGCCCAGTTCGCGCATTAGCCCTTTCAGTTCATATCTCCAGTTACCAATCTTGCGCCATCCTTTTAAATGGGGGTGTTTTTTTAAAAGCTTGCTCATCATATCCAGACTTTTGCGTGCACTGTCCCACAGTAAGTTATAATCTGTCGGGAAATGGACGTTGCTTTCAACCACGAAACTGTTTGATTTTAAGCGCAATGCTTCCGTTCCTTTTTTTTTAAACACTTGATGCCCAAATGACAATATGATTTCATTTAATTGGCGTATAGTTTCATGGTCAAGTAAACTTATGTTGTCGTAAATGTTCTGATACTCAAATTCTATTTGCTCAAATCCAGACTCTCTCTCTATCCCCATGATAGAGCGTAGAAGTTTGTCGTGATTTGACAAGTAATGCAGCCTGTCGTAACCGATATTTGTACACAAACGCACCTGCGAGAGAACAAAAATATGCCATAAGTCCATACCTGTTCGGCCTGTCTTTTTTTTGCCAGAAAGTATGGATGACTCTAATACGTTGAATATCTTATTATTATACTCTGGGTTTATAAATATCTGCTGTAAAGCTGCCAGTAGTTCCACCATTGCATCCCTACATTTTAGGGTGATTACGACTTCACCTATCGGGGTCTGCCCTAAACCCAGTTGTTGCTCGAATCTCTTTCTCATATTGTTTCACCCTTCAGAAAATCTTTTTCAGATACATAAAGGGTAAAAATACAGGTACTATCATCTTTCCAAACTGTCATTTTATCAGAAAGTATTGACGCTAATGAAATCTTTGCTTTGTTGGAATTCTTGTTATGCTTATATCTAACAATTACTTTATTATCCAGTTCGTTAAGATAAATTTTTTCGTTGTAAGCATAATAAAACGTTGCATTTTTGTAATCTGCAAAACCCATTATTACTGATTCTTTTTCATGGTTTGATGGATTAAATTAGTTATTGTTTTGAGGCAGATTTGATGATTACTTGAATTGCATTATTAGTAACTATTCAGCCCCTATTTTTATCGGGCATTAATTTGAGAAAGGGACTGTAGAGGGTTAAGGTTGTTTTTGATTGCGGTATCGATAATCGAACGTAGTATTGCAAAATTCGATGCACCTTTGAATGACTTAAATTGACCTGATATTTTTTGTTTCACCTTGACATTACGGATAGCCTGTTCTGATCCATTGTTATCCGGTGGAACCTGGTGATAGTATAAGAATGTAAAAATATGTTGTCGATATTTTACAAGCCGGGTCTGAAGACTTAAAGCAATTGGATGCCTTTTTTTGATTGGTTCTTTAAGCAATTTGTTCAGTCGTTTTTCGAATTCCGTTCTTTGATTTAATGTTTTGTGATAATCCTGCGGTAGAAGTGTCTTTTTAAATGCTATGGTTTCCAGTAGAAGCTGTTTAAAATCGGTTGCCCATTTTAGTTTATAGCATTCACTCACATGATTGAACTCTCTAAGTAAATGGGCCAAGCAAATTTGATGGGCCACAGCATGGAGATGCTACTTTAAGGCTGGCACTGGATCCTAAATCGCCCTCACGCAGTAGTTTTAAACACATGGTTTATGGTTTGCGCTATTACTACCGTTTGCTGGGAATGAACACAAATGCCATTGCCCTGCCATCGTTGAAAAAAGAATCCAAACTGCCAGTGATCCTAAACCGGCAGGAACTGAAAGCACTTTTTGCCGCGCCTAAATTGCTTAAGCACCGCGTTGTACTCACATTGATCTATTCGGCAGGCCTTCGTGGTCAGGAAGTTATCAACTTAAAAATATCGGATGTTGACTTCGAGCGCAAAACCATCCATATCCGCCAGAGTAAATTCAAGAAAGACCGCATAGTGCCGCTGGCGGCCTATATGGCTGTTGGGTTGCAAAAATA
>JBBQUX010000145.1:0-7092 GCA_038212135.1 Bacteroidales bacterium
TGAAAAAACTCCGGAATTTCTTTTCAGTTGCTGCCTTATTGATCATTCGGGGAGGCAATTTGTATGCATTCACGATTCTTGTGAAAAAAACAGTATTTGTTTCAACCATCCTCTTTCGTTGAAATCGGTTGATTTTCATACCTTGTATTTCCATCCTGAAGATAAGTCGTTATTGTGCGAGAAAATATTTCCTGATATTCTCAGCATTGTGTCAACAATTCCGGTAAACGAACTTGAGGATTACAGGTTTGCTTTTAATCATCGTTATGTCAGGAAGGATGAAAGCACTTCCCAGTTCCTGCTCGAAGGAACGTTTGCTGTTTCAAATGAAGGATTGCCGCCAGTTCTGAATGTGAAAGTTTTCTCAGAAATAGGAGAGATAAAGACGGATGAAAATATGATCCTGACCATTTTCAGATATTCTTCCACATATGGATATCAGAAGATATTTACCAGGGATTACAGGAAAATATGCGACACAGTTTTATCGCAAAGGGAGCTCGAAATTATTAAACTTAGTCTCGAAGGGCTCAGCAGCAAAATGATTGCAGATAAACTGAACATCAGCATTCACACCGTTAAGAATCATAAGCGTAACAGCATGGAAAAGACCTTAACACATAATATTGCTGAACTTATTAATTTCTGTACTATAAATCATTGGATATAGAACCTGATAAGATTGTTATTTTTTTTGTGTTTAATAAAAGATGATACTGAGTAGGACATGAGAGATGAGAGTTTTGGATTTCTATTCACGGTCATTCCAAGCAAAGCGAAGGAACATTTTTCACTATTCTCCCGCTCAACTCTCTTTGTGAATGCCTTTGACTTACACGCGCAAATCGTTGGAAAAGAACAAATCCGTACTTGAATAAATTAATTTCTATTACTTTTTCGATATTAGTAAACGGCAAACCCAACAGCTGTTTCTTTTATCAGTTCCCATGCCTTTTCAACATGCTGCTGAGTAGTGAGTGTGCCGGCTATTGACATGCGCAGTGTATATTGCCCTTTAAGTTTGGTATGAGTCAGAAATACTTTGCCTGAACCATTCAGTTTAGAAAGCAATTCCTCATTTAAACGATTCAGTTTTTCATTGCCAGTCAGGCAAGATGGATTGTTCCGGAAACATACCACACTTAACGGGACCGGGGCCATAATTTCGAAATCGGGGTGGGCAATTACTCTTGCCCTAGCCAGCGCGCAATCCTGATATGTTCTCTTACCATTTCCTGGAGTTTTGTTATGCCATACGAACGTATTACGAACCATAACTTCAATGCCCTGAACCTGCGGCCCAAAGGTATTCCCCAATCACGGTAGTCGTTTACAAGTCCACGGGTGGCGGTTTTCAGGTATTCGGGAAGGATTTCGAAAGTTCGGAGAAGGGCTTCTTTGTCTTTTACAAAATAAGCCGAACAGTCGAAATTTGTAAACATCCATTTGTGAGGGTTAAACACAAAACTATCGGCTTTTTCAATGCCCTCAATCATCCAGCGGTATTCGGGTAAAAGAAGAGCCGTACCGCCGTAAGCCGCATCCACATGCAACCAGGTTCCGGTTTCTATGCAGATAGTGGAAATTTCTTTAAGCGGATCAATAGCCGTACAGCCTGTTGTGCCCATTGTTGCCACAACACATAAAGGTGTGAAACCGGCATCCATATCTGCCAAAATTGCTTTTCGAAGAAGAGACGCATCCATCCGGAACAGTGAATCCGTTGCAATTTTCACCAGATTTTTCCGCCCGATACCGGCAATTTTCACTGCTTTTTCAACTGACGAATGTGTTTCGGTGGAGCAGTAAACACGCAGTTTTTCATTCCCGGAAAAACCACTATCATTAATTCCATATCCTGATATTTTTTCGCGCGCGCTCAGTAAAGCAGCCAGGGTGGAGGTAGAGGCAGTATCCTGAATTACCCCATGCCAGTCAGCGGGCAGACCGGTCATGGATTTGAGCCAGTTCATCATCATTTCTTCCAGTTCGGCAGCGGCAGGGGAAGTATCCCACACCATGCACTGCGCGCCCAGCGAAGCCGTGAGCATTTCGGCAAGTATACTCGGGTAACTTCCGTTTGCCGGGAAATAGGCAAAGAAACTGGGGCTCTGCCAGTGGGTGATTCCCGGCATAATAATGCTTTCAAAATCGCTCATGATCTGAGTCATATCTTCACTTATGGCAGGTGCGGATGAAGGAAGTTGTGCGAATATGTCACCGGGTTTTACTTTTGATTTCACCGGGTAGGCCCCGATGTTTTCGTAGTAATCGGCCATTTGGTCGGCAAGTTTGTGCGCCCACATACGGAATTCGGCATTATTCATGGTAAATATTTTTTGTAAAAGTAAGGAATGTAGATAATTGAGAGTGCTGTTTTATATGTAAATCTTGCCATAGATACTCATAAGTTGATTTGTTTTTTTTACTTCGGAGACCTAAAGTGTTTTGGGATCCACAGCGAGGTTTTTATATAAAGTTGATTTTGACGTTAAACAGATCATTTTTCTCCGTGTTTCTGTGTGCCCTCTGTGTCTCCGTGGTTTAAATTCTTTGGGAACCGGGCTATAGCAATAGTATGCAAATACCTGGATGGGCTATATAGCATTTTGCAGATGAGATTAAATTTCTATGATTAACTCCATTCGAAACATAAGCCGAAAGTTCATACTTTTGCGGACTTATTTTCAGCGTACTATCCTTTGCAAAAAGAGCAGCGGATTCCTTTTCAGAAACAGAAATACCCTTTTCACACCTTCATTAATTTAATGAACAAGAACTATATCCCATATGCTTTTTACTACACATTAGCTGTTGCAGGGATACTTGCGGGACTTTCGTTGTTCAATACCGAGCGGTCAGTTTTGGGATACAACATAAAGCCTGTAAATGTTTTTTCAGATATCCAGGCTGACGATAGTCTCCAATTTACACAACTTCAGTTCGCTGATACACTTGCTGCTGCACTTGAGCCTTGTCCGGAGGGAATTGTATGTTTCCGGAATTTTACAACCGAAAAATATCCGCTCGATAAGCTTTTCAATCGCTTGCTCCTGGCCAAAGTAAAGAAAGCCAAAGTACGAATTGCCTGGTATGGCGATTCATTTTCGGAAGGTGATATTCTTGTAAGCGATCTTCGCGATACGCTACAAAGCCTTTACGGTGGCAACGGCGTGGGTTTTGTTCCTATAACTTCCGAAATTGCTGGTTTCAGGAGGTCAGTGATACATTCATTTGCTGGTTGGAACACAACCTCCATCCTCACTAATCCCGGGTCGGGAAAATTGGGAATAAACGGTTTCTGTTACACATCCGATTCAGGAAATTATGTTTTTTATAAAGGAAGCACTCATTTTAAACATACTTCAACCTTCAGCACTTTTCGCTTATTTTATGCTTCGTCGCAGAATCAGAAGGCTCGTATAGTTATAAACCGGAAGGATAGGCGTATCCTCGAAATGCCGGCCTCCGAACGGCCTGCGATGATTACAGTTCAGTCCGATTCCATACGCCAGGTCAGCGCAAGCCTTTACAAGGGTGGTATCGCATGTTTCGGAGCTTCGCTCGAAGACGAAACCGGGATATATATTGATAACTTCGCCATCAAAGGGAACTCCGGGCTGGGTTTACAGGGAATTCAGGAAAGAAATCTTTCAGCTTTCGACAGCCTGCTTAATTATGATCTCATCGTTTTACAATTCGGGCTTAATGTGTCAAATTCGCCGACAAAAGATTTTACAGGATATATTAAAGGAATGAGTAAACTGGTAAATAAGTTAAGAGAAGCTTTCCCGGATACTCCTATTCTGCTTTTATCCGTTTCGGACCGAAGCCAGCGAAGGCAGGGACAATTTATTACCATGCCGGTTATTCCTTTGCTTATACAGGCACAGGAAAAAATAGCTTTCGATAATAAGTTGCTCTTCTGGAACATGTTCGAGGCAATGGGAGGCCTGAATTCCATGGCCTTGTTTGCCAATTCAAAACCCGCTCTTGCCAACAAGGATTACACCCATCTTAATTTTGCCGGCGGACGTAAAGTAGGGTTGTCGCTGGCAAGGAGTTTTATTTATGAAGTTGATACTTACCAGAAAAGGAGGAACAGCCTTGCTGCCATCAGGAAATAGATTTTTTATACTTGCCCTTGTACTTTTTATCTCCGTGGTCAGCAAGGGGCAGGATACTATCGGCGGTGCCGACAGTGTAGCTGAATATTCGTTTATCAATTACGAATCCGATACTATTTTCACCGCTATACATCTGGCCCCGTTTTTAAACAAGCTTCTTAAACTCGAAAACGGTGATTCCGGAACGGTAAATATTGTTCATATCGGGGATTCGCATATTCAGGCCGATTTTCTGACGCGTGAAGTCCGCAAAAATCTTCAGCTCCGCTTCGGAAATGCAGGTCGCGGATTGGTTTTCCCACTCAGGGTAGCAGGTACTAATGAACCTAACGACTACCGATCATCGTCAAATATTAGTTGGCAGACTGCAAAAATTGTCAGTCAGTCACGATCACCCGAACCCGGTATTTCAGCAATATCAATGCTTACAGAGCAGGGTGGAGGCTATTTCGATATCACAACCTTTAGCCACGACGACCTCGATTATTCTTTCAATCAGGTAACGTTGATACTGTCAAAAGATTCGCTGCAATTCGATTCCCGTATTTCCGATTCTCCTGCAAAGTTCGGTTACCTGATGTCGGCAGCACCGATGGGAAAAGGCGATTGCGAAATAGATGTTTCATTTGGTCAGCCAACCAATTATGTTCGTATACAGCCCGAGCCGACGGAAATAAACCAGGAATCTACTACTATTAATGGTGTAATTCTGCTGAACGGCAAACCCGGAATTCTTTACCACAGCATCGGTATAAACGGAGCCCATTTCAGCGATTACAATAACTCACCTCTGTTTTACCGGCAGTTGAAGGTTCTGAATCCTGATCTGGTAGTAATTTCACTGGGTACCAACGAAGGCGCAAATATTAAAATAACCGAAGAGGAAGTGATGGCTTCCGTTACCACTATGCTTCAAAGCATCAGATTATTAAATCCTGAAACAACTATACTGATTGCTACGCCAACAGACGATTATTATCTAAAAAAATACAAGAATGCATACCTCGAAATGGTTCAGCGTGCCTTGGTAAAAGTTTCGCAGCAGGAAGGGATAGCTTGCTGGGACATGTACACTATAGGAGGAGGTTTCGGTTCGTGTATTGAATGGCGCAAAGCGGGTATGTTACAACGCGATGGGGTGCATTTTAACAAACAGGGATATGCCTTGCAGGGAACTCTCCTTTATAAAGCATTAATTGACAGCTATCTGAAGTATGCAGCCGATTGATTTTCATAAACTTTTACAGGAATTTGTTTACAACCCGAAGGCTCCGATGATCTTCAGCAGCGGTTTCTTTTTATTCCTGTTTCTGGGGTTTATAGCCGTGTATAGTATTGTTTATAAGCATAATAAGCTTAAAAATATTTATCTTACTTTATTTTCCGTTTTTTTCTATTACAAATCAAGTGGGTTGTATTTTATCCTGCTGCTCATTACAGCCGTTGTTGATTACAACCTGGCCCGCCAGATTGCGCGGACCGAAAACAACAGGAAGCGAACCATTTTCCTGGTTATCAGCCTTTGTGTAAATATAGGAATGCTGGTTTATTTCAAATACACCAACTTCTTCCTGGGCATGGTGTACGATTTTATGAACAAACCCTTCGATCCGCTGAATATCTTTTTACCTGTGGGGATTTCCTTCTTTACTTTCCAGAGCCTGAGCTATACCATCGATATCTATCGCCGCAATATTGAGCCGGTTAAGGATATTTCGGAATTCGCTTTTTTTGTGACTTTTTTTCCACAAATGGTGGCGGGGCCTATCGTTAGAGCATCAGTTTTTCTGCCCCAGGTGCGGACAGCGCCCCATGTCAGCAAAGCCGATTTTGGCAAAGCTGTTTTCCTGATCTGCATTGGTTTATTCAAGAAGGCTGTTATTTCCGATTATATAAGCATCAATTTTGTTGATCGGATTTTTGATAATCCAGGGCTTTACACTGGTCTCGAAAACCTGCTGGGAGTTTACGGATACGCGTTGCAGATTTACTGCGATTTCTCCGGTTATACCGATATGGCCATCGGAATTGCATTATTGCTTGGGTATAAACTCCCCGCAAACTTCGATTCGCCATACCAGTCGGCAAGTATTACCGAGTTCTGGAGACGATGGCATATTTCGCTTTCCAGCTGGCTGCGCGATTACCTGTATATTTCGCTTGGTGGCAACCGGAAAGGTAAAATCCGGACGTATATCAACCTGATGATCACCATGTTGCTGGGAGGATTGTGGCACGGTGCAGCCTTGCGGTTTGTGATATGGGGCGCATTACATGGACTTGGGCTGGCTATTGAGAAATTTATAAATTCAATCATCAGCATTCCGAAAAACAAGCTTACGCGAATTCTTGGAGTAATTATAACCTTCCACTTTGTATGCTTTTCGTGGATATTCTTCAGGGCTGATAATATGACCGTGGTAAAATCAGTTCTTACACAAATAACCACAGCCTTCCATGCCGGGATATTTGCAGATTTTGTAAAAGGATATCCTTACATCCTGATGCTGATGGTATTGGGTTACATCCTTCATTTTATTCCTTCCAGTATCGAAAAATATACCGAGCAACTGGTGATAAAATCACCATTTATTCTGAAAGTTACTTATTTACTGGTAATTGTTTTTATAGTAATCCAGATTAAGTCCTCAGAAATACAGCCGTTTATCTATTTCCAGTTTTAGATTCAATCCGACCGAAGACCGGAGACGGAAGACCGAAGTATTATGTCGGGAAAATGGACGATATAATTCCAGAAACATTCTGTGGCAAGATATCCCTAAACTTTTATTTGCAATTTGCGACGATATACTGAACATTTCACCTGAAAAACTATTGTATTACAGACATAATTTTTAAATCCAAATCTATAACAATGAAAAATTTAATTGCGCTGCTTCTGATATTAACTGCAATAGGCGTTTCCGCACAGGAAAAACACCTGAAAAACATTCAGCAACTTACC
>JBBQUX010000146.1:0-7047 GCA_038212135.1 Bacteroidales bacterium
GAGAGTGCATTTGTTGATATGCTTACCTTGGAAATGCACCGTGTAATTGTTGGGCAGAAACAGATGATCGAACGCCTGATAATCGGTTTACTTTCGAACGGGCATATTCTGCTCGAAGGAGTTCCCGGACTGGCAAAAACACTGGCCATAAAGTCATTAGCCAATTCTATTGATCTGAGTTTCAGCCGGATTCAATTTACCCCTGACCTGCTGCCTGCCGATGTTGTGGGAACCATGATTTACAGCCAGCGCAGCGAAGAATTTAATGTTCGCAAAGGACCGGTTTTTGCAAATCTGATCCTTGCTGATGAAATAAACCGATCACCGGCTAAGGTTCAGAGTGCCCTGCTCGAAGCCATGCAGGAAAAACAAGTTACCATTGGTGACAAAACGTACCCCCTACCCGATCCGTTCCTGGTTCTTGCTACGCAGAATCCAATTGAACAGGAAGGCACCTATCCCCTGCCGGAAGCACAGGTTGACAGGTTTATGCTCAAACTTGTAATCACTTACCCTCTTAAACAGGAAGAAAAGCTGATATTGCGTCAGAACATAAACAATGAAGTACTTACAACACGCAAAATCCTTAAACCCGCTGACATTCAGCGCGCAAGAGAGATCGTAAAAGAAGTGTACCTGGATGAAAAAATCGAAAATTATATTACTGATATCGTATTTGCCAGCAGGTTCCCGGCTGACTATAACCTCAAAAAGTACAAGGATCTGATCAGGTATGGAGCGTCGCCAAGAGCAAGTATATTCCTGGCCATGGCTGCAAAAGCACTTGCTTTTATAAAACGCCGCGGGTATGTTATTCCTGAGGATGTGAGGGCAGTAGCGCATGATGTATTACGCCACCGCATTGGGCTTACTTACGAGGCTGAGGCCGAAAATATAACGACAGAAGATATTATCAACGAAATTCTGAACTCAGTTGAAGTGCCATAATAGAACTGTATAATTAATTGTACATTGATTATATTGATTTGAGAAGAATGATTATTGAACGTAGAATGAACATCGGATTTGATTAAAATCACCATTCAAAAATCAAAAATCAAATGTACAAAATGCTCAATTTCAAAGCATCGAAGCAATTTATCCCGTCTTAAAACTCTGAACTACCGTGGAACCCGTTGAGATTCTAAAAAAAGTACGCCGTATCGAGATCAAGACCAGGGGCTTGTCGCGGAATATTTTTTCGGGGCACTACCACAGTGCATTCAAAGGAAGAGGAATGGCTTTCAGCGAAGTACGCGAATACCAGTACGGGGATGATATCAGGAATATTGACTGGAATGTAACAGCCCGATTTAACACTCCTTATCTGAAAATATTTGATGAGGAGCGCGAACTGATGGTCATGCTGCTGATTGATGTAAGCGGATCGAACGAATTTGGAACAAAAGGTGCTTTTAAAGAAGACCTGATGACAGAAATTGCTGCTGTACTTGCTTTTTCGGCCATTCAGAATAATGATAAAGTGGGTGTAATATTTTTCAGCGACAAAATCGAAAAATTTATCCCTCCGAAAAAAGGAACATCACATATACTCAGGATTATCCGCGAACTCATTGATTTTAAGCCCGAAAGCCAGGGAACTGATTTATCGGAAGCGCTTCGCTTTCTGACCAATGCGATTAAAAAACGTTGCACTGCATTTATCATTTCCGACTTTATGGATCATGCATTTGAACCTGCTATAAAAATTGCTTCGGGGAAACACGACCTTGTGGCAATACGGGTGTATGATGCAAGGGAAGCTGAGTTGCCGGCAATCGGGATGATTGAAGTATATGATAAGGAAACCTCCGGCAGGGTTTGGGTTGATGCTACGAGTGCAAAAGTTCGTGAAAACTACAGCCGCTGGTGGAAAAATCATGAAAAAATAATTGATGGAATTTTCAAGCGTGCCGGAACCGACGCAGCAAATATTATAACAGGAAAGGATTTTGTGAAACCACTCATGAAACTATTTACACTTCGCGAAATGAGGCAATGAGGATGAAAATGAAAAACCACATCGTACTCTTTTTCTTATACGGTTTCTTACTCACTGTAAACACTGCCGTTCAGGTACATGCCGCACCGCAAAAAGCTGTTCTTAGTCTTGATACTTCATCAATCAGGATAGGCGAACGTGTCCAGCTCAGGCTGCACGCTACTTTACCGAAATCAGCATCTATTTACTGGCCGGTTGTAGGCGACACTTTGTCCTCATCGGTGGAGGTGGCCTCTAAATCAAAACTTGATACAAATGCCACCAGCCGGAAAGATTTTATCAATTACAGCCAGAGCATTGTAATAACTTCCTTCGATACCGGCTTTCACTTTATTCCACCTTTTACAATTCATTACTCATATTCGGGCGACACTTCCCGGCATGAAATTCTCTCGGAAGGAGTTTACCTGAAAGTCCGCACTGTTGAAGTGGATACAACACAGGCAATCCGTGATATCCGGGGACCTATACAAGCACCCCTTTCTTTTGCTGAAATGGCTCCATTTCTTGGTGCCTTAGCAATAATTGGCCTGATAATAGGCTTTGTGTGGTACTATTTCTGGCGAAAACGTATGAACAAACCATTATTCCCTGTCATCACACGTACCCTTGGACCACCATGGCAGGTTGCACTTCAAAGTCTCGATGCGCTTGAAAGCAAGAAACTATGGCAAGCCGGCAGGATTAAAGAGTATTATTCGGAATTGACGGATATCCTGAGGCAATATCTTCATCAGCAGCATAAAATTGATGCCATGGAAATGACAACTTCAGAAATACTTGCAGCTTATGATTCTTCCGGGCTTCAGGCTGATTCACGTTTAAAATTATCAGATATATTGGTACAGGCTGATTATGTAAAGTTTGCGAAAGCCAGTCCTTTGAAAGCTGAAAATGAGCTGAGTATGCAGTATGCCCGGCATTTCGTTGAAAACACCAAACCCATTCCTGTAGTACCTGAAAATACTACTACAACGATAGAAAAAAACCAAACGCCTGATACAGAAGTAAAAGCATGATGACAAGACTGCACTTTGCTGATCCGGAATATTTATGGTTACTGCTCCTTATACCGGTAGTGGTAGCCTTTTACTGGTATAAGCTCAGGCACTACACGGTTCCCATGCAAATGTCATCAACAACTGCATTCAGGCAATCAGTGCAAGGCTGGAAACATTATGTTCGCTTTAGTCTCTTTGGCATCAGGATGTTAGCCGTTGGGATGCTTATACTTGCACTTGCCAGGCCCCAGACCAATTTGAACAGGCAGGATATAAGCGTTGAGGGCATCGATATAATGCTGGCAACGGATATTTCGAGCACCATGCTTGCCGAGGATCTTAAACCCAACAGGCTGGAAGCTGCCAAAGATGTTGCCGTTGAATTTATCAGCAGCCGCCCCGACGACCGGATTGGACTGGTAGTATTCAGTGGCGAGAGTTTTACTCAGTGTCCTCTTACTTCAAATCATGCCCTGCTTATTAATCTTTACAGGGATATTAATTTCGGAATGATTGATGATGGGACAGCGATAGGCGATGGACTCGCAACAGCTGTTAACAGGCTGAAAGAAAGCAAAGCCAAAAGTAAAGTTATCATTTTACTTACGGATGGTATTAACAACATGGGTTCAATTGATCCCCAGTCGGCAGCTGAAATAGCTGAGCTGTTCGGTATCAGGATATATACAATCGGGGTTGGAACAATGGGTACAGCCCTGGTTCCGGTTCGCACGCAGTTTGGAATGCAGTACCAGAGGATGGAAGTGCAGATTGACGAAGAACTGCTCAGAAAAATATCAGCTCTTACCAACGGTAAGTATTTCAGGGCTACCAATAAACAGAAATTACAGGAAGTCTATCAGGAAATTGACCGACTCGAAAAATCGAAAATTGACGTAACCGAATTCAGCCGTAAAAAAGAAGAATTTCTGCCCTTTGTTATCCTTGCATTGGTATTGCTTACACTCGAATTTATTTTGCGCTTTGTCGTTCTTAAATTAGTTCCTTAAACAAAAAACATATGTTTCGTCTGGCCCATCCGCAATTCCTTTACCTGCTGCTGATCATTCCGCTGCTGGTTTTGCTCTTTGTGTATGCGAAGCAGAGAAATAAAAAAGCACTTTCAACTTTTGGCGATCTGAGCCTGGTGATGCGGCTATTACCTGACTTTTCAGTTTCACGTCAGGTATTGAAGTTTATCATCTGGTCGGTTGCATGGATGTTGATTGTAATAGGGATGGCTGATCCGCAAACAGGATCGAAACTTGAGAAGATAAAACGCAAAGGGGTTGACATGGTTTTTGCCCTTGATGTTTCGAACAGTATGATGGCGCAGGATATCACACCTAACAGGCTTGAACGGGCAAAACAGGCAATTACTCACCTGCTGGGAAAACTTGAAAATGACCGCGTAGGCCTGGTAATTTTTGCAGGCAAATCATATATCCAGATGCCATTAACTACTGATTATTCGGCTACAAGGTTATTCCTGTCGAATATTAACCCAGGGATGCTCCCTGTTCAGGGTACCGCCATAGGCGATGCTATTGAAACAAGTGCTTCGGCATTTGGGAATACCAAACAGAGCAAAGCCATTGTTATTATTACCGATGGCGAAAACCATGAAGATAATGCCATGGAAGCAGCCCGTTCTGCCGCAGGAAAAGGCATCAGGGTTTTCACTATCGGCATCGGACTGCCCGAGGGAGCACCCATACCGGTATATAGCGGAAATACGCAGATCGGATACAAAAAAGATGCGTCGGGAATAACAGTTATCACACGCATAAATGAACCTATGCTGGAGGATATTGCTAAAGCCGGGAATGGAATCTTTACCCGGGCAAACAACTCCCAATCGGGAGTTCAGGAAGTTTTCGACCAGATAAATAAACTTGAGAAGGCCGAATATAACGAAGCCTTTTTCTCTGACTACGAGGACAGGTTCCAGTTCTTTATCCTTGCAGCCCTGATCCTTATTTTGGGTGAAGTCCTTATTGCTGACCGCAAAGGCAGGCTGGCAGGCAAGATAAAATTATTTAATAACAAATCCACACAGAAGCCATGAGAAATGTTTTTGTCATATTTCTGATTTTTACCGTGAATTTGGTATTTGCCCAACCCGCGCAGAAACTCGTTCGCTCAGGTAACCAGGCATATAAAAATGGACATTTTAAAGATGCTGAAATTGATTACAGGAAGGCTTTAACCAAAGCTCCCAATTCGCAGAAAGCAACGTACAACCTGGGGAATTCTCTTTACAAACAAAAGAATTTCGATGAAGCATCAGCTCAATATTTGAAACTTGCCCAGAGTGAGAAGAAAGAAGTAGCAAAACAAAACGTCTACTATAATCTTGGGAACTCGCTTTTAGAGAACAAAAAATATAAAGAGAGTATTGATGCGTATAAAATGGCACTGCGGCAAAACCCGAAAGATGAAGATACCCGCTACAACTTATCGTATGCAATGACAAAACTCCAACAGCAAAATAAGCAGCAACAAAATAAGCAAGAGGAACAAAAACAACAGCAGAAGCAGAAGCAGCAACAGCAACCACAGCCAAAACCAACTATGTCGAAACAGGATGCAAGCCGCATGCTTAACGCTATGAACAATAATGAGAAACGTACACTCGACAAAACCAAAAACAAGCAAAAAACATCAAACCAAAGTCAGCCGGAGAAAGATTGGTAAGGATTGAAAATTTGAGGATTTGAGGATTTGAAAATCAGCAGAGTAGTGAGAAAAAGTGACTTATAAGGACAATGTAAAAGATTGATACTATGAACATAATAAAAATACCATTCCAGGATATTACAGCTTTTTACAACAAATTTGAATTGAACTAAACAAAATGAAACACAAACTGATACTTTTTTTCCTGCTTGCAATACCCGGACTCATTGTAGCCCAGGATATCAGTTTTACTGCCCAGGCTCCAAAACAAGTTTACGTAGGCCAGCGTTTTCAACTCACATTTACGATAAATGCTGAAGGAAGCAACTTCATGGGTCCCGAAATAACCAATTTCGACATACTCAATGGCCCGATGATGTCGAGCGGTCAGAATATTATGAATATTAACGGCAAACTTGAATATTCAAGTACCACATCCTATACTTTTATTTTAGAGGCCATTAAACCGGGCACGTTCACTATTCCACAGGGACTAATTTCGATAAAAGGAAAGCGGTATATGTCGAATACTTCGACCATAACCGTACTTAACCAGAATCAACGATCAACGCAGCAAAATCCAAATAACACCCAGTCGCAGGGAAAAGTACATACGCAACCAAAGGAAGATATTGGGAATGATGTTTTCCTGAAAGCTGTTGTCGATAAAAATAATCCATACCAGGGAGAACTCATTGTAGTTACATTTAAGCTATATACACCTACCAACCGCCTTCAGATTGACCAACCTGAAAAAAATCCTTCTTATCCGGGTTTCTGGGCACAAGACCTGCTAAAGGATGCAACACAATATCCGCAGTATACCGAAGTGGTGAATGGCAAAAAGTATATTGTTGCTGAACTCCGTAAAGCAGCACTGTATCCTCAGAAATCAGGAATTTTAACCATTGATCCGTTGGTTCAGAATGTGATTTACCAGGTTAAAGTAAAGGCCCGGAATCCTTTCGCTGATGATCCTTTTTTCAGCAATGACCCTTTCTTTAAAAATTTTATGGATGATTCGTTCCTTGGCAGCGAATACCAAAATGTGAAAAAGACATTAAGTTCAAATCCAATAACCGTAAACGTAAAACCTCTGCCTGCAGCCAACCGGCCACTTGATTTTACAGGAGCAGTAGGTCAATTTACCATGAAAGCCCAGGTTGACAGGACCGAAGTAGTTACTAATGACGGGATTACGCTGAAAGTTTCGGTAACCGGAACCGGAAACCTGAACCTCATTGAGAAGCCAGCAATTAGTTTTCCGCCCGATTTCGAGGTGTATGAACCAAAAATAATTGACAATTTTAACAACAAAGGAGCCACTTCAGGTACGCGTACTTTCGAATACCTGATTATTCCCAG
>JBBQUX010000147.1:0-6866 GCA_038212135.1 Bacteroidales bacterium
GATTTACTCAATCGTTTGGAAGGCACAATTGATGATGAAAAGATGCTGGAACTAAATTACGAAGTGGAGATAGCCAAGAAAACACCGGAAGAAGTAGCTGCCTCGTTTTTAAAGGCAAATAACTTACTGAATTAAAAATGCAAAATGGCTAATCCGATCATCGAAATATCAGGCGTAACAAAATCGTACCAGGCCGGAAACCCGGTACTGCGTTCTGTTTCGTTAATTATTCCGGAAGGCGCTTTTATCACTATTATCGGTCCAAGTGGTTGTGGTAAAACAACTTTGCTGCGGCTGATCAATGGCATGACCGATTTTGATTCAGGACAGGTAAAAGTGATGGGTACTGACATCAGGCATTGGGATAAAATACAGCTCCGGCGGAATATAGGCTACGTAATACAGCAGGGAGGTCTTTTCCCACACCTTTCGGTACGGCAAAACATGGAATTTGTTCTGAGTATTTCGGGGAATGAAAAAGAGGCACAAAATCAGCGGGTGGCCGAACTGGCTAAAATGATGGGATTTAATGAACAACAACTCAACAATTATCCTGACCAGTTAAGCGGAGGGCAGCAGCAGCGCGTTGGAGTAGCAAGGGCTTTGGCCGCTAACCCGAAAATTGTACTGATGGACGAACCCTTTGGTGCACTCGATAACATTACGCGCCGAAACCTGCAAAGTGAAATCAAACAGATGCATCGTGAATTGGGTCTTACCTTTATCATGGTTACCCATGATTTACACGAAGCTTTTACTCTTGGTACACAAGTGGCTATAATGAATGAAGGGAGAATCGAACAATATGCCGAACCCGAATTTATTAAAGCAAACCCTGCCTCGCGTTGGATTAAGGATTTCATTACACCGTGAATCCTTTTAAAATTGAGGGTTCTACTACAAATTGAATGGAAATGAATCTTAAAAGGTCGGAAGTCCGAAGTCGGAAGAAAGTGCTGATTTGAGGTTTGGTTCTATAATAAGGAAAATATCAGTATAAAGGCACGGTTACTATAGCTTTACTTTCAAAAGATAAATGAAGTTTTCATGGGAAACTTCTGACTTCCGTCTTCTGACTTCCGGCAAAATAAATAGACTCACTAAATTAAAAGTAGAACCAATTAATTAAATCAGGTAAAACAACATGATATGAAAACAAAACTGTCTTTAATTGTATTAATAAGTCTTTTGATGCTTAGCCACTCAGGTTTGCAGGCACAAGTCCCAACTACATCAGATCCTTCCGATAAACTTGTCGTACTATGGACAAGTGACGACCCTTATGTTGCCGAACGGGTTGCTCTGATGTACACACACGCAGCAAAAACCCAGGGTTGGTTTAAAGATGTGACACTGATAATCTGGGGGCCCTCAGCAAAACTGACTTCTGAAAACATAAAAATTCAGGAAAAACTCAAAGCGATGCAAGATGATGGCGTAGTGATTGAAGCCTGCATAGCTTGTGCTAATGCCTATGGTATAGCTGACGATCTTAAAAAATTGGGCTTTGATGTTAAAGGAATGGGGAAACCATTGACAGATTACCTGAAAAGCTGGGCCAAAGTATTGACCTTTTAATGATAAGTTTTTACCCGCCGGTGGAATTTGCCACCAGCGGTATGTGGAACTTAGCAGGCCTTGTCTGTAGCAAACAGGGATCTCTTTAGCCGAAGGCTGAAAAACCTTACCGGTACAATTAACCCGATTAATCGCCGGCACACAACCCAATTAACCCCGCTACAACCCCAACACCCCTGGCTGGTGCTCGTCTCACCTTGATTCAGATGATTCAGATGAAAAGCATGAACACAGGATTCATGAATATCAAAATAATCACATCAATCAAAGTTCAGACAATCTTGGCTGGCGCAAGAGCGATAATAGTAATCTTTGAAAGCCCCTCGTACGAAGAAATGCTATCCGAAAAAGCTGAAATCAGTGTTACAGGTCATATGGTTGATGAAGGTATGGAAGAATCTGTTAATGCTGCTGGAGAGGGAAATAGGGTAATTGAAGAAGGGTTGTATAAGTTGCGCTTAGTGTACCATAAGAAAATTATAAATGTTGCGTATTAGGCGACGCCAACAGAGGTGGTACCTCCCAGGCGCACCGAAAACCCGGGAATTAACTTATCAAGGTGCTCTTTCATCTTTTTTCGTTCTGCAAAATCGGGGTTCCCATTTTCCGTTAACTCAATGGGTGCCTGCTGGCCTGATAAAGAAAATATTATGGTGTTCTGTTATTTCCCGAATTATGTTCCATTTGCCTGTGAGGTGCAAACGCAAAGTCAACAGTCAGAATGTAATAGAAAATACCACCCAACATTAAAACCAGAAAGATCCAGAACCACCAGGTATGATGTACCCGTTTCCACTTAGGTGAATTGTTGTGTTCAGGTTCGATATGATCCTGCAGATCATGATTACTGCTACTTTGGTTATTATCATTCATGAGTTTAGTTTTTACTTAAATTAGATTTATTTATCCTGGTTTCATGCAGGCTCAATTTACATTATGGAGTTTCTGTTTACAATCGTTCCCTCATTTTTTCAAGGATATTAGATGCTGCCACTGGTGTGCTTTCAGGAACTGCACCCGATTTGAGAGCTTTTCTGAGTGCTTCCAGCAAATCATCGAATCCTTTTTCCTTTTGTTTCCGAAATACATGATGAGAAGCATTGCGAAGCGTGACTGACTCCGATCCACTGCTGATCAATGCACTCAAAAGCTCCCGCCATGCAACCTTTCTGAATTTTTCCAAAGCTTCTGCTGCCAGCCACACTACATCACTTTCTGGGTCTTCGAGGGCTTTAACCAGAGCAGGTATGGCTTTAGCATCGCCAATCGCACCAAGCGCTTTGGCCGCCTCCCAGCGGGCTTTGTACACTTTTGAATTTTGCAAAACTTCCGCTAAAGATGAAACGACCGGTTTTCCAATTATCACCAGCGACTTTCGTGCTTTTGTGCGAACTTTGTCATCAGAATTTTCCAATAGATTGATTAAGTTCCGGATATTATTATCGGTTTGTGTTTGTATGTCCATATCATCTTTTTTTTGTAAACCAGAGATCAACCCCGACCAGTCATCACTTATTTATTAGTTTTCCTTTGCTTCAATCCGACCTTGATACTGTAATTCAATAACAATCAATAAATTATTTTTAGAAACTGTCCTCAATCCTTTAAATTATTTTTTATCTCTGATTTATTTAATTCTTCCTTTTTGTCTGCTGCTTCTTTTGCTTTCTTTTTAAAATAGCCTCTGAATATAACATTATGTTTTACTGCATTCATGTTTTCATCTAATCCTTTTGAACTCTTTTTCAGATTTATCATGGTCTGATTCAAATTCTCGGCAAAGGTTGAATCTCTTATTAACCGTCCGAGTGTTCCGTTTCCTTTGTTAATATCATGCATCATTTTTGTAAGCTGTTCCGACACAATCTCTGCATTGCCGGCAGTAACATTCAATTTGGCCATAATGGAATCTGTACCGGTCAATCCCTGTGAACTCTTTTTAAAATTCAATATCGTCTGACTTAAATTCTCAGCTATAGTTGAATCCTGAATCAGCCGGCCCAGTGTTCCGTCTCCCTTATTTATTTTATTCATAATCAATGCAAGCTGGTGCGAGATATCTTCAGCATTAAAAGCTGTTACTTTCAAACTTGCCATCACAACATCCGACCCGATCAACCCTCTGGAAAACCTGTTCAGATTTGCTATGGTCTGATTAAAATTACCGGCAAGAATTGAATCGCGTATTAACATATTTAGAGTTCCATTTCCGGTATTGATATTATCTGTAATGGAGGATATTTGTTTCGATATATCCTCAACATTAGCCGTGGTTGCATCCAACCGTGCCATGATGGCGCTTTTTTCAATTGTTTGTATTGATTCAAGTCGTTGGCCTTCCTTTGCCAACGGAGCGTCAGAGCTTCCGGGGAGGATAATAAGAAGTTTATCGCCAATTATCCCATCAGAACCCAATGTAACCTTACAGTCCGATTTGATAAACTGCCAAACGTCTGTTTTTATCATCAGATCAACTCTTACCGTTGTATCATTAATAATGATTATATTGTCAACTGTACCGATATTGATTCCTGAGAAACGAATATTATTTCCAACCTGTAATCCACTTACATTCGAAAAAGTGGACGTGAATTTAATAACAGGATTGAATAAGTTCTTTTGTTTCCCAATAATAAATATGGTGAGTACAAAAAGTGCCAACCCTCCTGCAACAAATAAGCCCAATCTGATTTTAAAATTTTGAGTATGAATATCCATGTCGCTAAATTACAGCATGGGGATAGTGAAAGTATTACAGAACTTTTGAAATAAGTTACATCTTTCACATGTTTAAGGCAAACTGGTTGATGATCTGCCGTTTATGGAATTTCACTGTGTTTTTTGACAGGTTCAACATATTTGAGATTATTTCTGTTCAAATTCTATTCCTTATAAGTTTCAACATAATATTTATCGGCAATAATCAAAAGGTTGAACCGAATCCCATATTCGTAAGTCTATATATTTCTACTATTCGTTCCTAAGCTTATGATTTCAGACATAAAATTAAGGCATAGCCTTTTTTTAAAACTACATAATGATATAATCACTATAGAGCTAAAATTAATGATATGGTAAGGTAATTGATTGCAACAATATTTGATCGTTTTATTGCAGATACTTGATCTAAGCCTGGATTCCTGAACTAATATTTAAAACACAGAATAAAAAAGCTAACTGCTTGCTATATTTGCACAAACTAACACTGAGTGCCAATTCACAAATTTAAATTTATTGAATGACAAACTTCCCTCAATTGAAATGGGTTTTGATTATTTTCCTAAGCCTGCTTGCAAGTAATGTTAGATTTGAGCAGAAACAGGACAGTCTTCTCCGTATTCTGAATTCTACTGTTCAGGATAGCACTCGTGTGAATGTTCTGAATGAACTGTCGGGTGCATTCCGAAACGAGGATTATAAAAAAGCATTGAAATACAGTGAAGAAGGATTAAAACTGGCCGAAAAAATCAATTTCAAAAAAGGAATGGCAACCAGCCTGACCAATATTGGTATGGCTTATTACCGACAACATGATTTGGAAAAATCGCGGGAGTATCTGGATAAGTCATTTAAAATACTTGAAGAACTTCAGGATAAAAATGGAATTGCAAATTATTACAATTCAATAGGCGACATTTATCTTCAGAAACGATCATTTGATATCGCAATCAAATACTACAACCAATCACTCGAAATTTTCAAATCCATTGGAAATAAAATTGGCATAATCCGTTGTTATAACAGTATCGGCCATACATTCAATATCAGGGAGCAATATGCAAAAGCGATGGAATATTATATCCGGTCGCTCAATATTGCTGAAAAAAGCGGGGATAAAAAGGAAATTGCGAATTGCTATATTAATGTTGCCAACGTGTTGAACGCACAGGAGAATTATAAAAGTGCGATACAATACCTTGATAAATCGGTGAAGATTTTTGAAGCATCGGATGACAAATACAATATAGGCGTATGCTACAACAACATAGCAGCCAATTATATTGACCAGGACAGCCTCGTACAGGCTTTAAAGTTTCTTGGCAAATCGTTGCAGATATATAAAGATCTTGGTGATAAAAAGGGGCAATCTGCATGTTATACGAATATGGGAATTGTGTCGGGCAAAAACAAAAAGCACAAAAAGGCTATAAATTTCTTTCAGTCAGCGTTATCCATTAACGAATCACTCAGAGATAAGAACAGGATTGCAGCCAGTCTGGGTAATTTAACGATATCGTACCTTGAACTTAAGGATTACGATGCGGTAATCCGAACCAGCGAAAGAGGCCTTAAAATTGCTAAAGAAATAAATGCAATTTCCTTACAAAGAGTGTTTTACGAAAACTTATCTACTACATACGCCAGTTTGCAAAATTATAAACTCGCCTATGAGAATTATAAACTACTGAAACAAACTGACGACAGCCTTTTTAATGCAGAAAAGCACAAGCAGGTTCTGGAACTGGAAGCAAAATACAGCAGCGAAAAGAAGGAAATAGAAATTAGTAGTTTGACGAAAGATAACCAGCTACAAGCCGTACAACTTGAGAAAAACCGGAATTTCCAGTTCTTCCTGGTCATTATCAGTATCCTCGTGCTCATACTTCTGTTGGTCTTTTACCGGCTTTATGCGTTGAAACTGAACTCATCAAAACTCCTGGCCCACAAAAACGAAGAACTGGAATTTATGAACCATACACTTTCCGATTCAGAAGCCACGCTAAAAGAACTAAACGCTACGAAAGACAAGTTTTTCACCATTATTGCCCATGATATTAAAAACCCGTTAAGTGCCTACCGTTCAGTTACTAAAATGCTCACAAACTCCTTTTTCGAGCTGAGTGAACAACAAAAACTTGAGTATATACGAGGAATTTATAAATCGTCGGAAAATTTATATGAACTGTTTCAAAATTTACTGCAATGGTCAACCTCACAGGCCGGATCGATGAAATTTAAGCCGCAGGAAATTGATTTGGGAATACTTTCGTTTAAAGCTGTGGCAATATTGCAGGAAAGTGCCGATAAAAAGAGCCTCCAGGTTGACATGGATGTTAAAACCGATACGTATGCTTTTGGCGATATAAATATGGTTTCTACAGTTCTTGTTAATCTGGTTTCGAATGCAATTAAGTATTCGAAACCGACCGGTACAATTAATATTAAAGCTTCAGATTCAGGAAATTTTCTAAAAATCTCAGTTACTGACAACGGTGTCGGGATTACAAAAGAAGATATCGAAAAGCTTTTCAGGGTTGAAATTGATCATAAAACAATTGGCGATTCGG
>JBBQUX010000148.1:0-6830 GCA_038212135.1 Bacteroidales bacterium
TATGAAAATAAAGCCAATTTCCGGAAAAAACTATTTCTTTTCTTTCCGTGGCGCAAAAATATACTCAAACAACATAATAAACAGGAAAGTAAATAATGTGCTCAGGATGACCCGTAACAGCGTCTGCCAGAATTCGTTGAAACTGAATACATCCAGGATATTCAGGAATAGGTGGTGGGCAAAAGTCATCAGCAGGGCATAGGCGATAAACCATTTCAGCCCCATTTGCGGAGGATGGTAAATCAAAGATTTTGATACTTTTGAATTGTCCTACTCATATCCTCAAAGAAATAAATCCGATTGTCTAAAATTTTTTCAAGAAATATCAGGTCTTTTAGTTTACTCAAATATTCTACTTTAAGCGTGACTGTATTTATCCTTGCCAGCTTGAATCCAGAACCAAAGAACTTTTTCACCAAAGCAGGAACATATATGTAATTCTCCCTTAGAAGTGAAGGCCCTCCAAAATAGCCATCAATCATTATACCATTGATGGATATTTTACCCACTTCTGGACCACCTTGTGAAATTTCCATTAAATCAGAGTATGTTATATAAACATCTCCGACTTTCTTCTTGGTATCGAATTGCAAGGGATCTTCGAAATTACTCATCGGATTATAAGTTTAGAAGATTGATTAATTACTTTGCTAGACTGAACAATAAATTGAAATGAACCGCCAGGGTATCTCCATCCTTGTGGACCAATGATTCCGAATTTAACTGGTGTTCCTTTTGGAATTATACCAGAAGTATATTTATATTCAGTTAGAGAATTCCATGCTGGTTTTATTGCTCCAAATGTTCTATTAGCAAACTGGCTAGTTCCGATTCTTGTTCCCCAGAAATCAGGTCTACCAATACTCAAATTTCCGAACCTTTGAACAGGGATATTAAAAGGTGTCTTTATCGCAAATCCTCCGAATAAAAAGCCATCACTGGTTGTTATCGATCTAGTGGCAAATAATCCTTCCAAACCGACTGTTCCGAATAATAAAGTTGCAGAAATTTCAAGGCTAATTTCAGCTGCTTTCAGAAGTGGTTTATAAGTGTTTACTCCTTTCTGAAATAGCTTCCAATCTATTGTATTGCTATTATTATCACCACAAGTGGGACATTCCGGATCAGGTCTGACCTGGCCAGTGTAAGACCACTTCTCATTATCTTGCAAAATTACTTGTTTGTCATTTGCATCATAATAAGTATACCCAACTGGCCTGTAAATTGCATCCTTACCATAAAATTCTATTGCGGTTTTTTGATCAATTACTCTGCTATTATACTTCATTTCCCCTTCTGTTTCAACCCATTCGTCCAATCTCCCATCTACATCCACCCTATTCACCGGATTATTCCTGCAATAACTATACCTGTTCAAAGTCTGTGTAGCTTCAAAATCCTGAATTACAGGGTCGGGCGAAAAAAAGCGGCCTATTACCGGGTCGTACAAGCGGGCATTCATATTGATGATTTTAAACACATCGAGGTGTTTCCCGCATAGGCGGGACAGGCTATGGCTGGTATACCCGCGGCTGAATAAAAAGCTGGCAGCCGTATTGTTTTGCGACCAGTTGTTGTATAGCATGCGGTTGCCCCAGGGTCTTATTTTTTCAAAGAACGTAAGGTAAAAGTACTGTTTTTTATCATAGATAGAGTTACATGCTTATAGTTAGCAGAAGCTGGATAATAATAGCTAGTATTTATACCAGCACTGATTACATTCCGATAGCTATCGGAACCGCACTAGCGGGGTAGATGAAAAATTACGATACTCTTGTTTTGAGATTATTGAAACAGCATTTACTGAAAAGCCAGAAATGAAAAAGACCATAAGAAGACTTAATATTCTTACAATCCATTTTTTCAATATCTGAGTTAACAACATCATTCCTATTCAGCGATTTTTATTTCGATAACACATTTTGAAATTGCCCCTGTTATATCTGTTGGTCGCTTGTATTTTTGTTCTATATAAATTAATTCAATGCTGCTTCCAACTTTATATGCTGCATCAATTCCTTCTCTTGTCCATGTAGTTTTACCCTCATTACTTTCAATTTCAAACTCTGGATAATCATTGTGTCCCGACATATAAACACGAGAAATAATGCCTTTAATAGTGTGTATGGGAATCATGCCTTTTTCTATTGCATTAAACCATTCTTTGGTTCCGAACAATAATCCGTTTTCCGTTTTGTATCCTGCGTAAGAATTTTTATCAAGCGAGGCTTCTTGAATTATTTTGATTCGTCTGGAATCATTTTTAAGGTTATAAATCTGTTTTAAGTTCATAGCTACATTTATCTAAAGGGTTGCCAATTAATAAGTCTAACTTTTACTAGATCAGTAGTCATAAATTCTGCTCCACGGCCAATCATACCATTTGCAGGTAAGACTTTTGTGCCGTTTCGTAAAAGTGTGGGATTATTTAATATTTCAAACTCAACCCTTAGTGCAGGCGAGCTGCCTAAGGATAAACGCGATTGTGCTTTTGCAGCAGATTTATATAGGTCTTTAGTAAAATAAGTTTCTCCTGATAAACCACCTCTTAAATAACCTGTTTCCTGAATAGCCTTTAATTCAGCCTGTGACATATATCTAAAGGCATTACCTCCCCCCTTAGCGGCATTAGCGTTATAGCCTAATACCAAGTTTCTATAATCTACTAAATCAAGCTCACTTTTGCAAGTAATATTTATTCCTCCTTCTAAAATTACAGATGAAACTTCTTCGTTATTTTCATTTGATTCAGGAACAAAAAAGTTTGGTGTTTCTATTACTTCATCAAGTATAAAAATGCTTGCTTCGCCAATATTTGTTTGAAATATAGCAAGTACAAAAAATAATATTTTAAAAAGTAGTTTCATTTAATATTATGCATCTTCATTTGATATATCTTGTATCTTATATTCGTTAAATCCCAGTGACCCTAATAAATCATTTAAGTCATCTTCTATTTTCTTATTCTCTGAAACCTCTAGGACAACTTCAATTATTTCAGGAGATGAAGTTTCTTCTATCACTTCTGCCAAATCTCTGGCTTCTATTGTATCCACTAAAAGATGCCTTAAAACCAAATCCGATTTGGTAATCCGTTTATCCAAATGAATTGCAATAAGAAGAGTTTTCACTTTCAGATTCTGTGTTTTATTTTTCATTTAAGAGTTTCTGTAAATCAGATTTCAGCAAATCCATTTTAGTATCAAGTTTTTTCTTCTTTACCACTTCTGCAAGCAAAGCTAATTTCTGTAAAATAGATTGTTTCAAAAAACTGTATCGCCCTTCCTCTGATTTACTAAAGAAATTTTTATCATTTACAACTACTGGCATTCCTATAGACTTTTCATTCTTTCTGTACGGCTCTATCTCTTTTAAAGCTTGCTCCATAATAGGTATGGGGTTTACATAAAATTGAAACAAAGCTAATTTCAAATCCTTTCCGTAATCTTCGTTGTTCAACTTCTTTAAAGTATCACAAATACCTTTATCGCCCCATATATAAGTTCTAAATAATCTGCCTTGCTCAGAAGCCAAATCTTTTGTCTGTTGGTCAGCATCAGGATATGCCTGTGTTGCTGAAACATAACAACCTAAAATATTTTTATCATCATTCATTTTAATGCATATTAAAGTTTAGAGGGCCTCGCAAAATTTGATTTTGTCCGAACTCCCATTGATAGGCTCCAAGCCTATTAGGAAACGGAATTGCCTCCATATACTTATCAGACATAAAAGCTTTCGTGTAACGAGTTTCAGGTATCAGTTTATTTGTAATACCCTTCTTTAAAAACGTCCCGTCAGCAGAATATAGTTTATAACCCCACGTAGGTTTGAGGCTCTTTAAAGAGTTTCCGTGTACTGCAACTTGCTCTACTGCATTAACTCCCCCCTTAGCGGCAACACTTGCCCCTCCCATTGCCCATTTAGCGGCAAATGCTCCAATAAACAAATCAATAGGTTGAATTGGCGATATTTCAATCCTCCCAGATGCCTTCGCATACCAGGCAGGGTTCCATGGCCCTGATGCCAACTCTCCACCAGACTTAATATCAGCCATAGCATAAGGGGTATTAGGCCAGCTTTTAAATTCTAGTGAACCTAAATCCCATGTCTTTCCGCTTTTTGTTATATGCTTATATTTAACATATTGCGTATTTGCGCCACCTTTTTCACCAACTTTGGTCAGAGTACTTGATCTATCGTCGGCATATGTAACTAATTCCCATTCATCATCCCACATCCCATTCAAATCAACCCTATTCACCGGATTATTCCTGCAATAACTGTACCTGTTCAAACTCTGCGTAGCTTCAAAATCCTGAATTACAGGGTCGGGCGAAAAAAAGCGACCTATTACCGGGTCGTACAAGCGGGCATTCATATTGATGATTTTGAACACATCGAGGTGCTCATGGCTGGTATACCCACGGCTGAATAAAAAACTTGTAGCCGTATTATCCCGCGACCAGTTAGTATAAAGTTTGCGGTTGCCCCATGGATCGAAATGGCAACTTTGTATTATGTTTTTCTTGATGTTCATTACAAAATTGTACGAACCCAGGTGGTCGGTATGCAGGTAGTACATATCTTGTTGTGTGCCTGTTTTTGTCCTGATTGCGGCTACCCCTTCATCGGTAATGATATAATCAATGTATTTTGTGCCAGCGGATGTTACTTCTATTTCGCATGAGGGCGAAATATAAGTGGTAGACTTTACATGTGTGATAACATTGTTTTCGGTCTTTTTCAAAGTGGTACTTCGCCGATAGCCATCGGAGCCATAATCAATAGTATATGAATAAGCCCCTTCATTAACAGATGATGGGAGGTTGAGGTTGTTGAACGTGGAACTACATGTTGCTGGTGAAATGGAACAAGTGGCATTAGGGTATATACGCCAAACTGCATTGGGCCTAACAACATCGTAACTATAACCGCCAACCAACGAATTGGTAGCAATATTTCCTGATGCTTCTATTCCGAAAGTAACCGAATTTGAACTTAGTGGTTTGATTGTGCCGCTGGTATAATTGGTAAGCCTATCGAGATTATCATAAATATATGTTTCATATTGGTTGGTACGGGTATCTTCCCTACGGTCAATCAATCCTTTTGTATTATAGCTATAATGAAGTGCCCTGTATTGGTCGCCAATTGTATAAGGTGTTATTTCAATCGGAATGCCAATTTCATCCGCTTTGGTTTCGTCAGGTATAACATTGGATAAATCGCCTGAAATAATGCCGGTAACCATGCCGTAAGCATCGTATAAATGCCTGATGCCGGTTTTGTTGCCAAAAAAGCAGCTTGAATGTTTCCGAAAATTATTTCGGGTGATTTCACATATCAGCTCATTGTTGCCATCATCATATATACCCGAAAGCTCACCAAAATTGTTGTATGCATATTTTATCCGAAAATTGTCAGGAAAAGTGTACAAATACAGTTGTCCAATGCTATTATAATCGAACGATTCCGAATAAGGTGTGCTGTTTATTATTTTTCTTCGGGTTTGGATACGGCTTAACTCATCATAATAATACATTTCGTCCAATGAACCATTAATTGTTTTGTAGTATAATTTCCCATTACCTTTACCCGGAGCGTTATCATACTGGTAAGCATATTTGCGGTCGGCCTCGTTACCGCCGCTGTGATTTTCGTTAATAACGCGATCGAGCAAGTCGTACTGGTAGGTTGTTTGATTTCCGTTGGCATCGGTGTTCGAAACCATTCGGCCGAAAGTATCAAAACTACTTGATATTTTCCCGGAGTTGGGATCGTTGAATGAGGTTAAATTGCCGTTAAGATCCTGAAAGAGTTTAATTATATTATTGTTGTAAGTATTTGTTTGGATTTTCGATAATACTCCATCAGTTTTCTTAATTTCATAGCTATAGGTGATAATACCACCCGCATCCTGTAATTGAACAATTCTGTCGGGTAAGTCGTACGATTTTTTGACAAAAGTACTGCGTAACTGATCTGTCACTTTAATACCAGTTTTTTCAGAGTTTACACCATCATAAGTATATTGCTTGCTTAAATAGGGACCGGTTTCGGTTTGTATTCTGCCTTGTGGCTCGTAGGTGTATGATGTCCATATTTTATTTTTATCAGGTGTGTTAGGCACTGAGTATGGGCGACTTACCTGAGTAATTTGACCTTTCGGATTGTAGACAGTTTGCGTATATCCAACACCTGCACTGCTCGAAAATACTTCTCTGCCCAGGTTGTCAAAAAATACTTCTATTTTAGGCGAAGCTGTTGCTTCAGTAATTACTGAGTACACAGCATTAGGAAACCATACCAATGTATTCCATTGTCGGGATGTAGTAACACTGGTTCTATCGGGATTTACCCTTAAATTTTCTCTCCCGAATTCGTCATAAAAGTAACTTGTGATTAAACCATTCACATCCGATGATGTTTTAATATTTCCTGTTCCTTCAAAATAGGTAAAATCCGAAGTTTGTCCAAGCGCATTGGTCCGGGATGTCACAAACCGGCCGGTATTATCGTATCCGATTTGCTCGCTTTGAGATTCAACATTAGATGCTGATTTGGTTATTAGCTTCGGGCTTCCGAATGAATTGTATAAATCGTAAGCAGTGGTGATTGTGCTGCTACTATTTGCATTAACAACATTGTTCAATCTGCCGCTAAAGTAATTATAATTGGTTGTGTATTGCAGTGATTCGGTGGATCCGGCAATTTTTTCAGTTAGCACGGTGTTCCATAACATCTTAACAGTTAGTGTGTTGGGCAATATAATATCCTGGTATTGATAAGCAGTATTGCTACTGGAAAGAAAGAGATTATTGTATATC
>JBBQUX010000149.1:0-6781 GCA_038212135.1 Bacteroidales bacterium
AAAAGCTCTGCCAGCAGGATGTGTATGTGTATAAAATAATAGCAGTATTTCGCGACGGCTCGGTATGGGAAAACCTGGATGCAGGGGAACGGGAAGGACTTTCGGAACCTGTTTACGGAACAATTACGCTGATACGGTAAATAGAATTCAGAAATACAGGGAAGAAGCCGGACATTAGCCCGGCTTTTCTTATTTTTGCAGGAAGAAGGCAGATGTGATGCCTGAATTAACCAGGAATTTCGTTAAATGTAATGGAAAAGAAATATATACTACAGATAGCCAATGAAATTGGTGTTCGTGATTTCCAGGTGTCCAACACAATTAATCTGTTGACAGAAGGAGCTACAGTTTCTTTTATAGCGCGCTATCGCAAGGAAATGACCGGAAGTCTCGATGAAGTTCAGATTGAGGCCATCCGGGAGCGCTATGAGAAAATTGTGGAACTCGAAAAACGAAGGGAAGTTATTATTTCTTCGGTTAAAGAGCAGGAAAAACTTACTCCGGAACTCGAAAAACAGTTTCTGGAAGCATCAACCATGAGTGATCTTGAAGATTTGTACCTTCCATACAGACCCAAACGCCGCACCCGTGCTTCCATAGCCCGCGAAAAAGGATTGGAGCCACTGGCTAAGATTATCATGACCCAATACGAAACAGATCCTTTCCGGAAAGCAAAAGATTTTATTAATAAAGAAAAGGAAATTAATTCAGAAGAAGATGCTCTTGCAGGAGCACGCGATATTATTGCAGAATGGGTGAATGAGAATCAGCAGGCCCGTCAGCGAATCAGGCACCATTTTGAGCGATCTGGTGAAATATTTTCGAAGCCAGTCAAGGGTAAAGAACTCGAAGGAATAAAATATGAAGCCTATTACGACTGGTCCGAATCACTGATGAAAGCTCCATCGCACCGGCTGCTCGCCATGTTCAGGGGTGAAAATGAAGGTTATTTAAAAGTAAGTATCCATCCTGATGAGGAGCAGGCACGTGAATCGTTGAATAAAGTTTTTGTTAAAGGTTCAAACGAATCCTCGCACCAGGTTTCAGAAGCTGTCAAAGATTCCTACAAAAGGCTGCTGCAGCCTTCCATTGAAACCGAATACCGGCAAATGGTCAAAGAAAAAGCCGATAAAGAAGCGATCAGGGTATTTGCTGAAAACCTGAGGCAACTGCTAATGCTTCCTCCATTAGGACAAAAAACGGTATTGGCCATTGATCCTGGTTTCCGGAGTGGGTGTAAACTGGTGATCCTCGACAGGCAGGGACGATTATTGCATAATGAAACCATTTACCCGCATCCGCCCCAAAGTGAAGTTAAACAATCGGTTGCAAAAATTCAAAACCTGGTTAAAGCCTACAAAGTGGAGGCAATTGCCATTGGCAACGGAACAGCCGGCAGGGAAACTGAAAATCTTGTCCGAGGTATTCCATTCGATACTGATCTGATAGCATTGATGGTAAACGAAAGCGGTGCTTCGGTGTATTCAGCATCTGCGGTTGCCCGTGAGGAATTTCCTGAATACGATGTTACGGTGCGGGGAGCCATTTCTATCGGCCGCCGCCTTATGGATCCTTTATCGGAACTTGTAAAAATTGATCCGAAATCAATCGGCGTTGGTCAATACCAGCATGATGTAAATCAGCCGCTTTTGCAAAAAAGCCTTGAATCGGTTGTTGGAAGCTGTGTGAATAAAGTAGGAGTGGAGCTCAATACGGCCAGCAAGCAGTTGCTCACTTATGTTTCGGGCGTTGGCCCTACATTGGCAGCAAAAATCGTTGAGTTCCGGGATAAAAACGGCATGTTCAGTTCGCGCGATCAGCTAAAAAGTGTTCCCCGCTTAGGTGAAAAGGTTTATGAACAGGCTGCGGGGTTCCTTCGGATTCGTGAATCCGAAAATCCATTGGATTCAAGTGCGGTTCATCCTGAGAGTTATCCTATTGTTAACCGTATGGCAAAAAAAGCGGGTTGCTCTGTTGCTGATCTGATACAAAATGAGAACCTGCGCAAGCAAATTAATCTCGAAGAATTTATTACCGATAAAGTCGGAATGCCTACTCTCACTGATATCATGACCGAACTTTCGAAGCCGGGCCGCGATCCGCGTCAGAAATTTGAGTTGTTCGAATTTGATAAAAATGTGAACTCGATGGACGATCTCAAACCGGGCATGATCCTGGATGGCCTGGTAACCAATATCACCAATTTCGGGGCTTTTGTTGATATCGGAGTTCACCAGGATGGTTTGATACATGTCAGCCAGATGGCCGATAAGTATATAAAAGATCCGAATACCATCGTGAAACTGAATCAGAAAGTCAGGGTAAAGGTACTTGAGGTAGATAAAGAACGGAAACGGATTCAGCTTAGCCTGAAAAATGTGCAGTAATAATTTATTTGCCTTGCTCCAAAATCTATTTTGTTATCGCACGTTATTGCTTTACACACTCATTACTCATCGCATGAAGAAACCGTTGACTCTTATTTTTGTTATTTTCCTGATATTGTTCAGCATGCAAGCCTTTTCGCAGCTTTTTAAAGGAGAAGTCATCGGTGGTATGAACCTTAGCCAGGTCGATGGGGATGAAGCATTTGGATTTAATAAGCTTGGTTTAAATGCAGGAGTAGGTGTTGTGGCACCCCTCTATAAAAACTGGTCGCTGTCGCTCGAAACAACTTATACGCAAAAGGGTAGTAAACTTAAGCCTCTGTTTAACGATTCATTGGATGGTTCTTATAAACTGTTTTTGGATTACGTCGAAGTCCCGTTTATGATTCAATACACTGATAAAAACATAGTGTCAGCCGGGGCTGGTATTTCCTGGGGTCGGCTGGTACAGGTTGATGAATTCAGGAACGGATACAGAATCGATTCGGTAACCCTCGAAAGTAGAGTTTTCGACCGTGATGACTGGATGGCCTTTGGCGATTTAAGGGTACGTGTGTACAAAAATCTTATTATGAACCTGCGGTATTCCTATTCAATTGATAAAATCGCAACACGCACTGTAATTGACTCAGAAACAGGCAAACCGAACGAACGTGATTTTAAGAATAACCTTTGGTCGCTGCGCCTGATTTATATGATTAATGAAAAACGTAGTGAAAAAAGTACCAGACCCAAAGATCCCCTTCAGTAAAGAAGCAGCTGCAATTTGTGCCCAACGGCAGCAATTGGTGGATTTATTTCCATGCTTTTCGCAACTTTACACGAAAATTCACACGTTCATGATACCGGGTTAATATAAATTGGCATTCATCCAATAATTGGGGGCATTCATCCAAAAATTGAGGGTATTCATCCAATAATACAGACCATTCATCCAAATTTTCATACCATTCATCCATTTTGCAGCTAAATATTGCAATTCAATCGTAATTTTACGTTCTGTTGATTTGTAGTTGAATTCTAATCATTCGCATACGTATTCTGTTTACTTCCTTCACCGATGTTATTCCAATCTGCGATTTCCCATTTATGCAGTAGAGTTATTCCTGTGTGCCTGCTTTGGATATTATCAGGCAATGATATAAACGCACAGCATCCTGGCTTTATCCGGTTCAGTGATGATGAAAGGCTATATGGTATGGAAAGGAATTCTGCTTTTGGTGATTCAAGGATTTTTATTCAGGTCGCTGACAAATTCTCATCGGCAACTTTTGCTGACAGCCAATTCTCTGACAAGTTTAGTAGCCAGCATATCACTGGTGAAATTGTGTATCATAAAGAAGTCATTATTATCCTGATTGTTGTGATTGTTTCAATGGTTCTGATAATTACTATCGCAACTATACTTCTTAACCGGCGTAATCTGATGATAAGCAGCCGATTGGAAGATGAACGCCGTTTTGCTGAGCTACAGTTTAACATATTTCGGAGCCAGTTAGATCCTCATTTTGTATTCAATTCTCTAAATGCTATCGGTTCTTCAATTTACCAGGATGACAAGGAAACATCATATGATTTTTTACAACGGTTTGCCACGCTTATACGTTCTACGCTTGTTCATGCCGACAAAACCTACCGTACCCTGAAGGATGAACTCGAATTTGTAATTAATTACCTTGAACTTGAGAAATTCAGGTTTGAGAATAAATTTAACTTCACGATCAATATTGAGGAAGGAATCAGCCAGGAAATTATAGTACCCAAGATGATAATTCAAACATTTGCTGAGAATGCTGTGAAACATGGATTGGTTAAGAAATCGGGAACAGGCATGCTCGCCATTTCATTGAAAATAGAAAAGGAATTTCTGAATATAGTATTAGATGATAACGGAATAGGCCGCACAGAAGCACTGAAATATAATTCGGGCTCGGCATTAAAGGGGATGGAGATAATGAAAGAATTTATTTCCCTGTTCAACAGGGCAAATAAAAATAAAATACACTTCGGAATAGGAGATATCCTGGATAATTCGAAAAATATTGCCGGAACGCGTGTAGATATAAAATTGCCAATTGATTTCACTTATAATTCAATAACTAAAACACTATGAGAGCTTTTAAAACACTTTTGATTGACGATGAGCCACAAGCACTGAGGTTGCTTGAGAAAATGCTGAGGGAATTTCCGCAGATCAATCTGCTGAAAACTTTCGATGATCCCGATGAAGCACTTGCTTTTATGCGTGAAAATCATTTTGACCTGGTATTGATGGATATACAGATGCCAAATAAAACCGGTTTTGATGTTGTATCTGAAGCCCGTGAATATGGTCTTGATTTTCATGTGATTTTTATCACTGCGCACGATGAATATGCCGTGGATGCCATAAGAGCATCGGCTTTCGACTACCTGATGAAGCCAGTTGGCCGTGGCGACCTTGAACATTCCTTAGTTCGGCTGGAGCGGAAAATAGAAGCAAATTCGCCTTTGGCAGGATTTGATCAACTGATACAAATGGTAAAAAAGCACCGGATTAAAATTCCCGATCGAAGTGGATACAATTATTACCTGCCTGAAGAAATTATTTTTGTAGAAGCCGATGGCAACTATAGTGAACTGGTGCTTAAAAACCGGCGCGAATTGGTTACTTTAGGGATAGGCAGCCTCGAAGAAATGTTATCGGAGCATGGTTTTATCCGCATCAGCCGTTCATTCCTGATCAATAAAAATTACCTGGTCAGGTTAAATCATAAAAATTATACCTGTAGGTTGATCTATGATAATCAAACGTTTGAACTCCAGGTTTCGCAGGATAGGATGAAAAGTATTTCAGATTTGTCGGTCTGAAATAATTTATTGTGTTTATTTCTGCTCTCTATAGGATTTTGCAGCCTGTAGAAAAGCATTCATCAATGGCATGCTGAAAGGACTTATACTATCCATCCTTTCGGGATGCCATTGCACTGCCATAAAGAATGCCTTCCCATCGGGCTCAGCCCATTCAATTGCTTCAGGAATGCTGTCGGTACTCCGGGCCGAAATAAGAATTCCCGGCGCCGGTTTTTCAATAGCCTGGTGGTGATTAGTTGTAACCATGCCGGTATCGGCTTGAGCTGTTTGAAACAATCTACTGTTTTTCAAAACATTTACAGAGTGGTAGCAGCGGGTATAGTCTTCGCAGCGGTGTGGTATATTTCCGGGATGGTCCGCAGGAATATCAACAATAAGTGTTCCTCCCAGGGCAACATTTAATATCTGCTGCCCTCGGCAAACGCCAAGAACCGGTATTTTTAACCGCATTGATTCTTCGATCAGGGCAAATTCGAGAGAGTCGCGTGCCGGATTAGATTCGCATCGTGCTGAATCAAAGTCTTTCCCGTAATAAGAGGGAACTACGTCTTCGCCACCCGTAAACACTATAGCATCGCAGCTTGAAAGTAGTTTTACTGCTGAGTCAACGGGCATTCCTTTCAAATCGACAATTTCAGCCAGTGAATCGCCTCGATGAACCCAGTTTATATAATTCTCACTTCCTGAGGATAACGCAATCCTAAGCGGTTTTTCAACGAATGTTGTTGTACAGCCCGAAAACAATGCCAGACCTGTAAGGATTTTAAGTAATTCAAGTAATTTAAACGATTTCACCATCTTGAAAATTTGTTTTAAGAATATAAATTCTGAGATTAGCTTTAATAACCGGCTGCTGAGCCATCAAATCCGAAAAGGTAACCAATGATAAAAGATTAATATGTTTCATCGGTTCGCGCGATTAGTCAATTACGGCTGAGGCTATATGTAGTAAGGGATTGCGGGCAGCTTTTCTGTACGCCGACACCGGGGTTTGAGCAGGGCAGAATGCTTGAACTATTACTGAAACCCTTATTGCATAAAGCCTTTGTTGGCGTTTCGTAGTTTTCTGTTTTTGACGTTTCGCTTTTCATTTTTCCGTTGTGTACTGCCCCTTTTTTCCGTTTTTTCTTTAGTCATTTTCTTCGTAGTAATATGAGTAGTCAATTCCTTTCATAAACATATCGCGGTCGTTTATTTTGATGGTGAGTGCATTATTAACCAGAGTTTTTATAACACTACTTTTTGTTGTACATAGCATCATTGTGTTCATGTAATCCCGCTTGCTTATTTTACTCCAGTCCACGCATTTTTTGAGGCATTTTTTTAATATTAAATCCAACCATCTTCGGGCACTTCTGCCGTTGCCTTCCATAAAAGGGTGTGCGATGTTCATTTCTACATATTTGTCAACGATTTCGTCAAATGTAGTTTCGGACATTGTTTCTATTTGCTTTAATGTCTCGCCTGGAAAGCGTGATACGGCAAATTGAAAACCACCTTTTGATATATTTTTCTGTCTGATTTGTCCCGCAAATTCATAC
>JBBQUX010000150.1:0-6778 GCA_038212135.1 Bacteroidales bacterium
GGTGATTTGTTCATGGACTTTTTCAATGCTTACAGTTCCATCCACTTCCATATAAATGCCTTTATCCTTATAGAACTGAAGCATAGGAAGTGTTTTTTCATTGTACTCCTTTAGCCTGTTGCGGATAACCTGTTCGTTGTCGTCGCTTCTTCCTGAAGTGAGTCCGCGGTTCAACAATCGTTTTACCGATTCTTCCTCAGGTACATTGAGGCTGATCAGGCAATTAAGCGAAGTGTTGAGTTTTATCATCAGTCCTTCGAGAATATACGACTGTATATAGGTTCGTGGAAAACCATCGAAAAGAAAACCGTTGGAGCCTGGATTATCGGTGATGGTTTTTTCGATGATCTGCACAATAATCTCATCAGGAACAAGCCCACCGGAAGCAATTATACTTTTGGCTTCAATGCCTAATTTGGTTTTTTCGGCCATTTCTTTCCTCAGCAGGTCACCGGTTGAAATGTAATACAGGTTATACTTCTTAGTCAGAAATTCCGACTGGGTTCCTTTTCCGGCACCTGGAGGACCAAAGAGGGCGATATTGTGCATAAGTAGATATTTATTTGAGAAACGGATACATTTATTATTTCGCAATTCCAGGCAAATGAAGCTAACGGAAAACTTTATTAATTGTAAAGATATCGCCTTATTTTGAGAGTGGCAGTTTTTTCGAATGGTTCGGTTTGTAGAACTACCTCTTGTATCTGAGAGTATTTATTCACCCGGTGGTTCACATAAGTCTGGAGTTCCAGTCGTAGTTTTTCGGTTACTTGTTTCACATTTTCTTCATTGTCAGCTTTTATCTGGCTATGCATTTCTTTTATTTCTTCGGGGTTAAAATATACCAATGCCACCAGTTTGCCGTTAAGTTCCAGCACGAGAGAATCCATAACAAATCTGAAATTGTTTATAACTGATTCGATTTCTTCAGGATAGATATTTTCTCCGCCCGAACGGACAATCATGTTCTTCAACCGTCCTTTAATATAAAGAAACCCATCTTTATCGAACATCCCCAGGTCACCGGTTCTGAACCAGCCTTCAGGAGTAATTACTTCAGCTGTTAAGCCAGGCTCTTTATAGTATCCTTTCATCACATTTGGACCTTTGGCCCATATTTCGCCTTCACCGCTTGGTTTTTCCGGATTGTTGATCTTAAGTTCAATTCCTTCAATTGCCGGTCCTGTAGATTGAAGGCGCGAATTGCGTGGATTTGATCCGGCCAGCAGTGGAGAGGTCTCCGTTAATCCATACCCGATGGCATAGGGAAATCTGGCTTCAATAAGAAAATTCTCAACGGTCTTGTTAAGTTTTGCTCCGCCAATTCCAAAGAAACGGAGCTCGCCGCCAAAGGTCTCAAGCAATTTCTTTCCTGCAATTACATTTAGTTTCCTGCGGATAGAAGGGATATGTATAGCAATCCTCAGAAAGAGATTACTGGTGAATTTCGGTTTTATTTTGTTCCTGAAAATCTTTTCGATTATCAAAGGAACGGTGAGCATTACAGTTGGTCTGATCTCTTTGAGCGCAGGCAGGAGAATTGACGGGGTAGGGGATTTGCCTAAGTAATAAATACAAGCCCCTTTCGATATAGGAAAAACCAATCCAATGGTATTTTCATAGGTATGCGAAAGTGGAAGTACAGAAAGAAACCTGTCAGTTTCATCAATTTCCTGCACCTTGTCACTCATTCTGGCGGTAAAACAAATATTCCGGTGTGTCAGCAATACGCCTTTCGATTTGCCGGTTGTTCCGGAAGTGTAGATAATAGCTGCAACGTCTTCTTCAGACACATTATATTGCCTTGCTGGAATTGCATCCTGACTAAAAGAAACAGCCGGACTATTATCGCCAATCAGCGTAAAATCTTCAATTCTGATTCGTATTGGTAAAATTTTAGCAGAAATGTCATTAATTTTTGTCCTCAATCCATCCGAAACAAGGATTACTTTTGCTTCGGAATGCTCAATTATGTTACCTATCTCAGATGAATGAAAATCAGGAAGTATCGGCACCACCATAGCACCCATGAATGTAATTGCGAAATAACTGGCTCCCCAGTTAGGTATGCTTACACTGAGTATTGCAACCCTATCCCCCTGTTGAACGCCAAGTTTTTCGAACCATGCCATTAAAGCCTTTATTTTACAGTCTAATTCATGATATGTGATAGGCTTTTCGCCTACCATGGCCATGGCCGGACGGGAAGCATGTTTTTTGATTGTTTCGGCAAATAGTGCAGGGAAGGTCAGGTTCTCAGTTTCTTCCATTATAATGATTTATTGGTAAGCAAACATACAACAATTTTATTCAGTTAGCCGGGTTATGTCTTTTAATTACCTCTGGGTATTGCATTGGGGCTTCTTGCCATTCTTCACCTTGGCACCAGCAGGTATTTGACAGCTTACAAATTCGGATTGGTGGCAGTTCAATGGGACTTTAATGACGGTACTTCAGTGAAACTAACTGTTTACAGCAGTACTACTAATGGCAAATAACGGGGAGTCGGCTTATTTTTTATAGATAGTTTTCCCTCCCTGATACCTTGTGTATTACCAGGCTCTTTTCCATAACCACCAATCTTCAGGTTTTCTCCTGATGATATTCGAGCGTTTTTACAAACTGGCTTACAATAAAACCTTCTGATGTTTCGGCTGGTTTTTGGCACCGAACGATGTATCTAATCTCATAGTACCCTTTTTTAATACGCTGAACATGCTTATTTTAAAGGTGTGCATGAGATCGCTTGGCTAAGTTCTTTGTTACTTTCTGTGGCAGCAAGACAAAAGAAAGTAAGTCAAAACAAGCTTTAACAGCTGATAAGCATTGACTACATCAGCAAAACTTTTAATAAATCGCATCTTTTAAGTTAAATCATAATCATTTGGCATCCAAAACTATCTTTGAACCTGACAATTATCAAAAAGTAATGTAATCCAATTAATCCAGCACATCATACAACGATTGAGCCTCGCTGATTCATTAAAATATTGATGAAAAAAATAGAGGGATTTTATTAAAAATGAAAGCAATCCCGGCTATTGCTCAACGGTGTAAACCAGGTGTACAAACCCATCTTCATGAATTTCGCTTTTCTGTAAAATCAACCTGATGTTTTTTGCAACTTCTGAAAAAACAGGATAGGGTCTGATACCGATTAATACCGGATGAATCAGCAGACTGATTTCATCAACAAATCCATGGTTTAAAAGCAGATTACCTAGAATACTCCCGGTATCAGCCAAAATAGTCCGCACATTGTATTTTTCTGAAATCAGATCAAATGCAGTTTTGAAATCTACTTTTTCGATACCGGCAATCAGGAAATCATAGTTCCTTTCCTGCAGGTGTTTTATATAAGTATCAGGTGTTGATTCTGAGATTAATACGATTACGTCTCTGCAAAATTCAAATTGCCTGCAAGTATGCAAAAGCCCTTGCAGCAAACCCTTCGAATCGGGAATAAACCATAAAGGCAGACTTGTATCTCTCTTCTGTTTTTTAAAATCACTGGTTCCTTCTTCAGGAACACCCTCGCCGTACATTTTTATACCGGCTATAATAGTATTGGAACCAATTAAATGTCCACCGGGCTTATAGCTTCCGGCTATTTTGTAATGCAAACCCATATTAGGTTCAAAGTTGGTTAATGAACCATCAATGCTGATTGAATTGTGCAGTATAAGTTTCATTTCAGGAAAGTTAATTGTTTTTTAAAGATGAACCACATTTTTTACAGTATATGGCATCATCATCGTGCCTGTCGAAAAGGCATACTGAGCAAACTTGTGTGTTAGATATTTCTTGTTTGCCAATCAGGCTTGCTGTAACGATTCCGGTAGGTACAGCAATTATTGAATAGCCCAGAATCATTACAAAACTTGCCAGGAATTGTCCAAATCCCGTTGAAGGTGACAAATCACCATAACCCACAGTGGTAAGTGTTACAATGGCCCAGTAAATGCTGGTTGGGATATCGGTGAAACCATTCTTCTCGCCCTCCACCAGATACATTACAGTACCTATAACAATGGCAAGAGTAAATACAAAAAGAACAAAAACGATTATCTTTTCCCTGCTGCGCCATATAGTACCAGCAATCAGTCTGCCTGCCCTGGTGTACCGTCTGAGTTTTAGTATGCGGAAAACTCTCAGTAACCGAAGGGCACGTATAACAATCAGGTTTTGCCCTCCCAACAGAAAGATCCCTATGTACGTTGGAAGAATCGCCAACAAGTCAATTAATCCGTAAAAACTAAAAATGTACCTGACTGGTTTATCAACTACCCATATCCTGGTAATATACTCGATGGTAAAAATGATGGTAATCGTCCATTCAAGTATTTTCAACAGGTTTAGGTGTTTTATCCTGATGCTGCTTATACTTTCGAGCATTACCAGTCCGATGCTTATGATAATTATGACCAGCAGAATTTCATCAAAAATTTTGCCTGCACGTGTGTCGGACTCAAAAATGATTTCATAAAGCCGTTTCCTGAATTTTAACATAGGATATATTTTTGATAAAAATAGTTATTTTTAGAATCATATTGGAGAACTTGAGACATGATAAAACTAAAAATAGAATTTAGTGAAGTTTCGAAAATAATTCGAGGTAATCTTTAACCTAATCAACTTTTCTGTTAGGAATTATCCTGCAATAATGGATAAATCCCAGCCAGATGTATGCCATTTAATTGTTTCTCAATTTGTTCGTCATTGAATGGCTCATATGGTTTATTTTCACACTTACTTAGGAGCTGCTGAAAAACAAAAATCAAATGTCCTGGTGTTTTCCCGTAGGGAATCAACACAAATAGAATCACGATTATAGAACACAAAATTGTCTGTAGGACATTAACGTTCAATGACATATGTTAATCCCCTAAACGTATGGATCATAAATTTCTGCAAGCATGAAATAAGACGTTTAAGTTATATCAATAGTCCGTTATTTTTTTTGCCTCACGCAAAGACGCAAAAAACTGATTTTCAATCATTTGAATATGAATTAACTGTTTTCATAACTATTTAATTTTCAGTCCAATGCAAAAGCTTAACGAAGTATAGTTGTAATGTATTCTCTTTCAAATGTATATCAAAAGCGATTTGTTTATTGCACTTATCTGTTTTTCGGGAATACCTGCCTCATTTGCATAGGTTGGCCAATTATGAATTACTTCCCGAATTTGTTCTATGATCTCTTTGGGTTTCCTGATATTCATATTTTCAGCAACTATCAGCAGATCTTCGCGGGTAATATCAATATGCTTATTATTGACTGAAAGTTGATGTTGAGAGAGCCACTGGTTTGACGGACTGAATGCATAAGACATGTCGTAAGCTGGCGAAAGGCTCCATTGACCTGACTTGTCCATCAGGAATGAAATATTCTTGGTATGGTCATCATTATTACAACCTATCACGTTAAAGACCATTCTTCTATAGAGCTGATCTGCATCGTTGTATGGTAACCTCAGGCTACGCATTGCCTGGAAGGCTTGTTCATAGCTGTAAGCAATAGGATTATTGTAATCAAAATGGCAAAGACCACATAGTGTTTGCATATGCAACTTAATATTGTGGTCAAGCCTATCAAAACGACGGGTCATGAAATGAGCCCGGCCATTTTCCTCCAACAAACGACACTCAGTCATATTGATATCGCTGTCCAATGCCATTTTGTGGTATGCATATTCAATACGCCCATAACCTTTAGGATCACCAAGCTGCTCGTTATTGACTCCATCCAGTTTAATCAACCAATGTGTGTAACCTTCGGGAGCATCCAACTGACCATATCTTACCTTGTTATGGCTGTTGATTGCAATGACAGCTTTTGCCCTGGCACCTCCCGCTGAAGTTCCTACCCGTATAATATCGAGCATAGCCTGAATCTCATCGTCAGAAAAGTTAGTATTAAAATCCGCTTTCTGGTTAACTGCTTTTTGAGCCATGGATACGAGTTCAGATACTTCAAGAAAATTTGATGAACCTCGTTCAATGCGTGTAGCCGGCCGGAATTCGAGAGCGCCCATCCCACGATTACCCATATAACAAAGCATTTCGACAGGATTCATACTGTCCGGTTCGCGGCCCTGGATGGCTAACCATGCGTTAATGAGCTGGTGGCCGAACCTATCAGGCAAACAATCGGCTAATAACCCCGGCAAGCCATTGTATGTTTTCGGTGGTAAACCGGTGAAGTTGAAAATACGTTGGCCTTGCCTGGCAGCGGATAAAGACATTGTGAGTGGTGCAATATCCCAATTGGTGCGAAGGAAAGCTGTGTCGAATTCAAAATCAGAAAACCCAGTCGGCTGATCCCATAGTACAGCACCGATATATACACCCCATAAGTAAACATTTGCTGCTACCATTCACTTTCCTCCTGATTCCTTTTTATGTTTTTCCCGGAGGCACGCACACGGCCTTTTGCTGCAAGCTTTGCCATTTTAATGGGACTAACTTTGGCGGCAATCTTCCAATTATCGAGCAGGTGTAGCTGCTGTAACACACGTAGTACCTGAATAACAGTGATCAGCGAAACAGTGGATTTGCCAATTTCCATTTTGCTGATTGCCGAACGGGAAAGACCTGCTTTATCCGCTAACTGCTCTTGGGTGAGGTTTTGCTGCAATCGCATCTGTTTCAGGGTGTCGCAAAGCTCAAAGGCGATTGCCGGATCACTCATGCTATACCAATTCGGAGAAGAGGACTGTGTTATCATTTTGACCATTACTTTAAGTATGATTACTAAAGACATCACAAACAGCAC
>JBBQUX010000151.1:0-6705 GCA_038212135.1 Bacteroidales bacterium
GAATTTCGAAGTTATGATGTTATTGTATTGTTAGCGCATCAATAATATTTCTGCAATTTCAAAATTATCCCGAAAACAGAATTTTTATTATCCAATTCAATATTTCTTGTTTTCACTTCATTATTCGATATTCATTATTCATTATTCAAATCTTTTTTGGTTCTGGCTTGTCCAGATTAGGGGATTCAGCCTCAGAGTCCGATTTGAGTTTAATCCAAAACATCTTAAACCGGCACTCCGGCTCAAATGCCGGGAAAACCCGAAACATTTCGAATCCAGAACATTTTAAACCAAAAATCCGCTATCTCAATCTATCCGCTGACCTTACCAGTTTATCGTCGCGTTTGATAGCACGGTTTGCCAATAACAGGAAAACCAAAGCTACCAGCGGGAGGTATATCCCGAAAGCTTTACTATAGTCTGGAACAATATTTATTTTCTTTTCAATCATAGGGATGTAAAGGAAGAAAATACCCATTATAAGAGCAATGGATGAGAGTACCCCAATGTTGGTAAGTTTTATTTGGAAGGAGCGGTTTTTATACTGAAAAACAGCAAACAGAGTAAGCAATGCAATACCCGCTGCAACAATAATTATTGGAAGAAACAAAGTTGGATTGAAAGCATCAGGATCACCAGGTACCATATTTTTCAGACCGGTGACTGAAAACACGTAGGCTCCTGTTTCGGAAAAGAACTGAGCAAGAGGGAAAGCAAAAAGCAAAGAAATGGCAATAAATGCTAACGATAGATAAACCGTTTGAATACGCTGGATCATGGCAGAATGTATTGATTAAGTTTGCAAAGATAACATTGAAAAGTGAAAAATGAAAAGTAAAAAATGAAAAGTAAAAAGACTATAACAAAAAAATACGAAGAATATAAAAGTCATAAGATTGCAAAAATTCAATTGTTTTATTAAATGCACCAAGTATTGTTCAGCTTCTGTTTTTTCTGCAATTTAGCATCAGCAAAATTATTAACATATAATGAGGTAAACCTATAACCTGAATTTATGCCACAGCGAACAACAATAATCTGGGACTGGAACGGAACTCTTCTTGATGATGCCGGAATATGCCTTGAATCCATCAATAAAATGCTAAAAACACGAAAGTTGAGTGAATTAAGCATTGAGAAGTACCGGGAGGTTTTCACCTTTCCTGTAATTGATTATTATAAAAAAGTGGGCTTTGATTTTCAAAAAGAAGTATGGGAAACTGTAGCAATGGAGTTCATAAACCTCTACCTCAGTGCGTTACCCGGATGCAACTTAACACCATTTGCAACAGAAACCCTTTCATTATTTAAAAAGCGAGGTTTCCGACAAGCAATTATCTCAGCAATGCAACATGAAACTTTGTTAAAATCGGTCTCAGAATTTGGTATATCACAGTATTTCGAATATATCGGAGGCATTGGCGATCATTACGCAGGAGGTAAAATTGACAACGCCAGGGATTATTTATCCATTGCCGGATTAAATCCGGCACAAATAACATTAATCGGCGACACGATTCACGATTCGGAGGTAGCAGCTGAGCTGCAATGCAGATGTATTCTGGTAACAACCGGCCATCAATCTTCAGCAAGATTGCGAAGCACCGGTCTGCCGGTCATAGAAAATCTATCAGAAATTGAGTCCATTCTGTTCAACTTGAAAGTAAGATTTAAGAAAATATAATAGGTCGGGAAGGATTATTCCATTTGGTTTGGTGATTATTTTAACTATATCAGCCTGTATTTGCAAAAAGCAAACAGATAACGGTAAAGAATTGGTTGATACTGACCGGTCATATTCAAAGCTCTCAGCCGAAAAGGAATGAATGTTGAGTTTCTCGCCATGTTCGATTCAACTGATGTACTTTTGCGGGCTAATCAAATGCCTATCGAAGGTCTGGAAGCCATAAGCGAGCTGCTTTTAAGTAAGAACAACTCCACTTTTACTCTAACATGGGAACCTGCTTTGCTGAAATTGCGGCTTCCGGTGACCTGGGATACACTTATGGAACTTATAAGATTTGATTCAGCTTTCGGCATAGGAACCTATGCAACAGTATGGGAAAAGCAGGAAAACGGAGAATGGAAGGCGATGCTGGATAAGGGAAATCCGGGATTGGGAAAATAAAACAGGTTCATTGAAAAGCTCACGGAATTCAGGCAACGACCAGGAATCCGAATATGCCGAAAAAAAAATATAAACCTCTGTTTTATAATATGATAAGCTAATATCGATTAACTTTTTGCTTTAATTTTCTTGTTAAATCAAGCAACCCATTGATAATAGTTAACGGATGCGCCGGATTGCCTGGGATATAGAGATCGACCGGATATTTATCGAGAAAACTGCGGTTCAATGCCGGACTTCCGGCGAATATTCCGCCACTTATGGCATCTGTTCCGACAAGTACAATTATTTTCGGATCAGGAGTGGCATCGTAACAAATCTGAAGTGCCTCTGCCATATTTTCAGTTATCGGGCCTGTAATTGCAATTCCATCGGCATGACGGGGTGAAGCAACAAATTCAATTCCAAAACGACTCATATCGAACTGCACATTGTTGGCCGCATTAAGTTCCCACTCACAACTGTTATCTCCGCCGGCCGAAACCTGGCGCAACTTCAGCGAACGTCCGAACAAATTATGAATTTCATATCTCACCTTATCAGGGTTTACAATTACCGGTTTGTCGTCTCCTTCCCTAACAACAAGGCTTTCCCTTTGATTGGTTGAGATTTTATAGTCGGTGGTAAATGTAATCTTGTCGGGGAACCGCATGGCACATTCGCCGCAGAAAGTACATTTACCAAGGTCGATGCAAACCGGACTAACCGAAATTGCATTTACCGGACACAATTCCTTGAGCTCAGTTTCATCCACTTTTACGGTGCTGATCACCGGCCGACCCCTGAAAATTCCCGGAACTTTTGCAGTGGTAACATCGGGTATAAACTGCTTGCCCTGATGGTAGAGGATTTTGAGGTTATTGTACATAGTGGTGGAAAATAGGTAATGGTTAATTGAAAATGGTGAGCTATGAGTCGGAAGCCGGAAGCCGGAAGCAGCAAGCAGCAAGCCCTAACCCCAAAATCCTAATCCCTAAACCCTTTACAAATCATGCCCGCTGTATGAAAGATTAAAGCTTTTGTTACAGATCGGGAAATCCGAGATTTCGTTGTTCCTCACCGAAAGAGCAAGTGCCAGCCAGTTATGGAACGAGGGATCTTTGACTTTATACTGTTTTAATTCGCCTTTTGCCCCGGTTATGGCACAATGGCAGATTTCGCCACGCCATCCTTCGACCAACGAAAGGGTAAACAAATTGGTTCCTGGAGTTTTCGACGCGTTTGCAGGCTTGATTTCAGTAACGGCAGGAACATCAGCAATCAGCGTACGAAGGTATTTTATGGACTGAGCCACTTCTATCCTTCGAATCTGGAAACGTGAATATACATCGCCATGATGTTTTATAAACGGCTCATGATTGAGTTCAGGATAAAGGCTATGCGGATGCGAAAGCCTTGTGTCGCGGTTAACACCTGATGCACGGGCAGCCATGCCAACTGCGCCTATAACTGCTGCATCTTCAATTGAAACCACGCCAGTACGCTCAAACCGCGACAAGGCACTGGGCATATTAAAAAGTTCTTCATTCATTTCGTTAAAGTCAGGTTCAAAAGTATCGAGTACTTGTGTAAGCCTTTCAGCTAGAGCCTGGGTAAAAGGAAATTTATTCTGCCCCGGACGGATCAATCCTTTCGATAAGCGGTTTCCACCCCATTCCTGCATAAAGTTTATGATAGGAGTCCGCAACCTGCCAAAAACAGAACTGCCTAGTTGATAGGCTATATCCGTGCAACCGGCACTAAGATCGCCGGTATGAATCGCTATGCGTTCCAGTTCAAGCGCAACTGTCCTGGCAAAATTGATATCGCGGGAAGCGTCAAAACCACACAAGCTTTCCCATATATGTGCAAAAGCTACCGAATGGCCCACTGTGGTGTCGCCGGCAATGTTTTCGGCAAGCGTAGCTAACTGATTAAGTTTTTTAGTTTCGAGAAATAATTTTTCGATTCCCCTATGCTGATAACCCAACTGGATTTCGAGGTGTAAAATCTGCTCACCGTTACAGATAAACCTGAAATGTCCCGGCTCAATAATTCCCGCATGTATCGGCCCTACTCCTACTTCGTGAAGTTCTTCACTATCAATAGAATAAAAAGGATAATTCGCAATAACTTCGTTTTTATCGAATCGATCGTGCGCATAACGGACTGGTTTCAACCAGGGATGATCTGAATATTTTATACCAAAGTTCTCGTGTATTTCGCGTTCGAACTTTTCGAAACAAAGATTTTTGGCAGCAAAAGAAGCATATTCCTTACTTGTATTAACAATGCATGAAGAAATATAAATCAGATGATCCATATCGTCAGCAATGCAACAAATCAGCTTAATTTGTTTTTCATCCGGGTAACCGAAATAATTCACGCAATGCCTTCCAGGGTTCTCAGCCACCATCCCTGTATTTAAAACAAGAAAAGTGCTGTACGAAACCTCAGGAATTTCCAAAAGTGATACCGACTGATTGTTTTTTATGGTTAGGTAATGCATTGAAGGGGTTGGGGTTTAGGGTTTAGGGTTTAGGGGGTTGGGGTTTGGGGGTTGGGGTTTGGGGTTTGGGGGATTTCGTTATTCGTCATTCATTATTCATTATTCATTTTTCATTATTCATTATTCATTATTCATTATTCATTATTCATTATTCATTATTCATTACATCGGCAACAAACTCACACTATCCTTAAGCATCTGAACAAAAATTGCCGGAGGATTTAATCCTAAGTAAACGGCAAACGCCAGAAATAAAAATTGCGAAAGAGACTCCCATGGACTTATCTTTTCAACATTTGAATCATCGAAACCAACTGCCGGAATAAAAAGTACTTTGAAGATGTTTTTCCCGAATGCGAAAATTATCAATGTCAGGAGTAAAAGTACAGCGATGAGCAGGACGATCTGACCTGCATCGAAAATGGATTTAAAAATCAGGAACTCACTCACAAACAATCCCGATGGCGGCATAGCTGTTGCACTGATAAATCCTAAGAGCAGCACCATGGCACCGGTTGTATTGTATTTAAAGTAATTGCCTATATGGTAAATGTTTTTATCCTGGAAAACCCTGTAGAGCTGGTTAAACTGGAAAAACAGGCTCGATTTTACGAAGGCATGAAGTATAATATGAAGCACTGCAGCATAATACCCAATTCCGCCGGCGGCAACCCCAAGCATTACGATTCCCATATGCTCGATGCCTGAATAGGCCAGCATACGTTTCACGTTTTTCACTTTCAGCATATACACCGTTGAAACAAATATGGAAAGAAAAGCAGCTGTACCTATAACCAACTGTGCCCAATGCAATAACGGCGTATTGGCAATAACTATATAAAAACGAAAAATCCCTACAAATCCAAGGTTCATCAGCACAGTAGCAAGTAATGCGCCAGCCGGTGCGGGAGCTTTATCTTTCGCGTCAATTCCTGCTGTAAACATGGGAACAAGTCCGAGTTTAGCCGTAAAACCGGTAAAAATGAATAAAAATGCCATCCTCAGCCAAACAGGATTAAGTTCGGCTCTTCTTGCCAGCAGGTTTTTGAATGAAAGATCATCGGAGCCTGCATGTTGAAGCGAAAGACTCAGGAAAAGAATACCGATAAATATAAACGTGATGCTGATGGCGCAGATAAAGACATATTTCCAGGTGCCTTCGAGCGCGAGTTTATTCCGATGGTGATAAATCAGGGCCGAGGCACTCAAGGTAGTAATTTCGGTAAATATCCAGGTAACAGCAATATGATTTGAAAGGTATCCGGCACTGATAGCCATAATCAGCATAACCATCGATGTAAGATAAATGGCCCGTGCCTGTGGGTCTTCCTTATGATTCTCAATGTAAATATAGCTATGGATAAATGCAGGAATAGCAACAATGCTAATCGTAATAAGCAAAATAACACCCAGCGAATCGTAAGTAAAATAAATCCATTCGGTATTTCCGTACTGAAAGCAAGTATAAATTGTAAACATTGATTGCAAAGTCAGGAAAAGACCCGCCAGCGAATAAACAAGTATTTTGTTCCTGCTGAAAAACAGGATAACAGCAATAGACAACGCACCTAACAAATAAAGTCCAATCATCATTTTCAGATTTTCCTGATTAATAATCTTTTAAATTACTCAGTTGGTCCACGCTCACATCTTTAAATACGTCTCCGATTTTATTCAGAAAAATCCCGAGGATGAGTACACTCGCGAAAATATCCAGCATAATGCCAAGGTTTACCAGCATTGGCATTTCGTTTCCGATTGCCAGCGAAAGCACAAAAACGCCATTCTCAATTACCATATAACCCATTACGTGGGTGATGATTTTGCGTCGTGTTGCGATCAGGTAAAGGCCAAAAAACAGGGTTGAAAGCGCAACTACAAAGAAAATCTTATCCAGTTTATCATCCTTTATCGTATTGGAAATCAATATAGTTATAACTACAATAAAGGTTGTGATAACCAGCGACACAAAATTCGGCAGAAAGGGTTCGGCTTCACGGGTAATATTGTTCCGCTTAAGCAGGTGGCTCAGGAATAAAGGAACTGCCAGCGACTTGAACACGATGGTTTCGAGCATGATAAGCACCAG
>JBBQUX010000152.1:0-6664 GCA_038212135.1 Bacteroidales bacterium
GTGCTTTCAGGGAAACTCCCTGTTGCCCCCAGCTATCGGTATAAGCAACCTTTTGGGCACTGGCAATGTAAGCAAATACCATAAAGAAGGCTGCAAGACAAAGGGAAAGCAACCTGTTAAGAGTAAAGTTGTTGTTTTTCATGTGATGAGGTTTGATTTTTAGAAGTGATGAAAATCCGGCAAGTTTCAGATTCACAAAGAAGTAGAGTGCGAATGTATAAATATATTTTTAACTGAGTTATGATTTGCATTAATTTTTTAAATACAAATACGATTATTTAGAATATGTATAAAAAGTGTCACTTAGAAAACTCGTAATTTTATGCAAAAATGCTCATTTTCTTTAACTTCAGGTTTGGCAGGAAAAACTCAATCTTCTGTGCTCGAGGACATTCCCCTACGGGGACCAAGGGGTGAGCGTGGACAAAACTCATTTCAGACTCGTTTTCTTATATGCAATAAATAGATTATTAAAATTCCCGCTATCGTTTTTCAAAGTTTCGATAGCGGGAATGCTCCAGAGCTGTGTTTTACCTTAAATTACCGGAAACAGATTAATAAATATTGCGGTTGGATGAACTGTTATCCTGAAGAATGCCCTTGTAAGCGTAATGCATGTAAATAGCACATTATAAAAGCACTACCACTTTAGCAGCCAGGCAAAAATCAGCGGAGCAACAATGGTAGCATCACTTTCCACAATAAATTTCGGGGTGTGGATATCAAGTTTTCCCCAGGTAATTTTTTCGTTCGGAACTGCGCCTGAATAAGATCCATAGGAAGTGGTTGAGTCCGAAATCTGGCAGAAGTAACTCCAGAACGGCACATCGTGCCATTCCAGATCCTGGTACATCATCGGCACTACGCATATTGGGAAATCACCGGAAATCCCGCCTCCAATCTGGAAAAATCCTACGCCTTTACCTGCCGAATTAGCGCGGTACCATTCGGTAAGCCACATCATATACTCAATGCCGGTTTTCATGGTCGAAGGCTTTAGTTCGCCCTTGATGCAATAGGAAGCAAAAATATTGCCCATGGTACTGTCCTCCCAGCCCGGAACAATGATTGGCAGGTTCTTTTCGGCGGCAGCCAGCATCCACGAGTGTTTTGGATCGATTTCGTAATCGTTTTCCATCACACGGCTATTCAGCAATTTATACATGAATTCGTGAGGGAAAAAGCGTTCTCCTTTAGCCTCGGCATCTTTCCATATTTTTTCGATATGGTGCTGAATTTTACGGAAAGCTTCCTCCTCGGGAATACAGGTATCAGTTACGCGGTTCAGCCCTTTTTCGAGCAATTCGTTTTCCTGTTCCGGCGTAAGGTCGCGGTAGTTGGGAACGCGGCGGTAGTGGGAGTGGGCTACCAGGTTCATAATATCTTCTTCGAGGTTGGCACCCGTGCAGCTGATAATCTGCACTTTATCCTGCCGTATCATTTGGGCTAACGAAATTCCCAGTTCGGCAGTACTCATGGCTCCGCCCATGGAAATCAGCATTTTACCGCCTTCGAGCAGGTGTGTTTCGTATGCTTTAGCTGCATCAACCAGTGCTGCCGAATTAAAATGCCTGTAATGATGCTCAATAAACTGTGATATAGGGCCTCTTTCCATAAAATCTGATTTTTTTGCAAAGGTAGAAAAACATGCTAAAAATCAATTCGTTTTGAGGGAATTTTCATGTGAACACTTTTGTCCTATTCCTTTTTCTGTTTGACCTGAACTTATTTGGAACTTGCGACATTCAGTTATAAAATGATTCCAGATTTTGAGTATTCGTGTAAGTAAGAAAGCTCATCATTTTGCGTAACCATGCTTATTTTCTTTAATTTTAGGTTTGGTATACAAAACTCAATCTTCTGTGCGCGGGCACTTTCCCTTACGGGGACTAAGGGGTGTGCGTGGGCAGAACTCATTTTGAACTCGTTTTCTTATTGACACTATTTATAATATCCAGTTCAAATAGTTTTCAGGATTTATAACTTTGAATTCTGAATCGGGATAGGCTTTTTGCCATGCTCCCGGAGTTTTTACCTTCTTTTCTTTCCACTTAATTTCAAAGGCATTAAGTGAATCAGCATCAGCTTCAATCAAATCAATTTCCTGACCATCGTAGGTGCGCCAGAAATAGAGGGTGGTAAGTTCCGAGCGGTAAAGTTTCTTCTTCATGCGTTCTGCTACCAGGTAATTTTCCCATAACTGTCCGGTATCCTGCCTGATTGAAAGTGGATTAAAATTGCCAATCAATGCATTCCGGATTCCGTTATCATAAAAATACCATTTCGAATTTTTAGTTATTTCTTTACGCAGATTCGAAGAAAATCCTCCCAACCGGTGAATAATAAAGACTTTTGAAAGCAGGTCGAGATATTTTTCGACTGTATTTTTACTTAACCCAAGTTGAGATCCTAATTCTGAAAGAGAGACTTCATTGCCGGTCTGATAAGCGAGTAACGCCAATAAGTCGCGCAATTTCCCGGCGTTTCTTATTCCTTCAAGGCTCAATAAATCTTTAAATAAATATGCATTAATCAATTCTACCAGGTATTCTTTCCGTAGGGTGTTATCAGCTAAGTTAATAACTTCGGGAAAAGAGCCATACACAAGTCTGGTTTCGAGGTTCTGCCGCGTTTCCAGCATATTTTCGGTAAGCGATAGTTCTGCCTGACTTATAGGAAGCAGGAGAAACGAATAACTTAGTCCGGTAAGTGGTTCGCCTGTTTTATTTAGTAAATCGAACGATGATGATCCGTTGGCAATCACTTTTATACGCGGAATCTCATCCACGATAAGTTTCAGGATTTTGCCAATTTCAGGTATATTCTGGGCTTCGTCAATTACAAGTAAATCAATATTATTCAGCAAATTACTGTAGTTTGCAATACTTCTTTCTGCGAGTAATGCAAGAGCAGTGGAGTCTTCACCATTCAATACAAGTTTCCTATCAGGATATTCCCTGATTATTTCGCCTATAAGCATTGTTTTCCCAACACGCCTTGGCCCGAATAATAAGATTGCCTTTCCGGCTGTGAGCCGTGCTTCGATTTTTTCCTGTAACTCTCTTTTTATAAACATAATCTGAAAGGTTTCGGTAGTACAAAAGTAACTCAGTTTTGTGTTAAAAAAATAAAAAAGTGTTAATTCGGTCAATATGTTGATTAAATTACTATTAATTCAGTCATTATGTTAGCCTTATAAATACCAATATTATCAATCAAAATACATATTACTTCCCGTTTCAAGTCACTGCGAGATGATTTGACACATCCCCCGGAATCTGCATTTTTACTGATAGCCTTGGCACCACCTTGCCTGCCAGTCTACAGCCCGGACAGGTTAAAAGTATTCAGCATTCCGAAGGCAAGCATAAACAGCCCAAAACCATCCTGCGAAGGCGGTGATCTGCTCATTATGCCAAACTACCAGCCCGGAACCGGCAACGGAACCATTATCTGGACATGGAACGGTCCAAACGGATTTACCAGTGACAAGCAACTGGTTTATTTCCCCGTAACCATACCGGCACAATCAGGAATTTACACACTGACACTGAGCGATACCAACCATTACACCAGCACTTACACTGCCGATGTAACTATAATTTCAACGCCCAAAGCAACGTTCTACAATCTGGATACCTTATACCTCGATCCCGGCAGCGCACTTGATGCAGGCGCTGGCTTTGACAGCTATGCCTGGAATACCGGCGACAGCACACAGGTAATCAGTACCGGCGAAGAAGGCTGGTATGCCGTTACGATGAAGGATGGGAAATGCGCTGCAACTGATTCGGTTTACATTACAACGCCCTATGCGCCGCTGTACCTCCCCACGGCTTTCACACCTAATGCCTACGGGCTTAATGACCAGTTTCGACCCATCACCAATCCCGACCTGATTACCGCCTATAGCATGTATATTTACAGCCGCTGGGGTGGCCTGATCTTTGAAACGCATAATCCTTCGGAAGGCTGGGACGGAAAGTGTAGAGGCGTACTTTGCCCGGTGGGCGGTTACACTTATGTAGTAAAATATGGCAGCAAATCCGCTTCGCTGAATAAGAAAGAAAGGGTGCTGAGGGGGATGGTGACGGTTGTGAGGTGATTTCGGATTTGCGATTTCGGATTTCGGATTATCTGCCCAACTCCGCAATCCGCAATCCGCAATCCGCAATCAAAACAACGTTATACACTGATTTTGCACCAACTTAAATTCCGGTTTATTTCAGATAATCTCCTACAACCTGTTTAATATCCTCTTTCACTTTTTCCGAGGTTCGGCAATGTCATCAATTTTTTCAGTAAGGAAAAAGTTCCGGATTCAACTGCCTCAGTATGTAGCATCTAAAATCTTTTAAAGGTTTTCCTGTAACTGCACTAGCCAGGTGTATACGGTGTTCGGGCAGATACTTTGTTAGTAATAATGCCTCCGTTACTTTCTCATCGCCATAATACCTGCGGCATTGACGGATATCTTCCACATCGCCACGTTCAAAAACCCGTGCAATAACCCAATTGGCCTTGGCATCATAATCAATCAGCTCAAAGTTTACATCCCAGAAAATACGCTTTTCGAATATGGGTTTGGCTTTTTTATTCATACTGCGAAATTAACGAATTTGAATGGTTTTTGAACATGTTCAATCGGATTTAATCGGATTTTTGGCAGGTAAATTTTTAAGGAAACCATGTAATTTCAGCCAATTTTGGATGTATATTTGTAATGGCTTTGCATTGTAGTAATAAAAAATAAAAAACATTATGCTGAATGCCATTGACACACACACACATCCTTATATTTGATGCCGATAGCTATCGGCAAAGGGAAGATGATCATCCACCTTAGGTTTGGATTAATATTTACGTTTCAAGCGTAGCTTTTTAATACTTGTAAAACTTTACAAACGAAACAAAATAGTAACAACCTAAATTGATGAGTTATGAAGACAACTGTAATAAAAATAGCAACAATTGTTATACTAATTGCAACTACTTCAATAATTGCTGGTGCAACGAATATCGGTACTATTAGCGTGCATTGGTCCACCAGTTCTAACTGCTCACCCTTAGCTACTACAGATCGATGGGAAGTATCGCTTGTAATATTAAATTATCCTAGCCTTACGGGATTTTGCCCTCTTCAAACATTCCAGTATGTTAATGAAAGTTCAGGTGTTCAACAATTCTACGAAAGTTGCGCTTGCAATGACAGCCAGGCAAAGTATCTTGTAATTGCTGTAGTGCGATTAATACGAAATGGACAGATAATTGGCCAAGGAGAATATAGATCAGTAATGACATGTAATGATCTTTACCAACTTGATAATATTTATTTAACTTGTTCATGCGAATAAATTGGATTTCAAAATTGTCTGCTGCATCTCACATTCCTTACTACAGACTAGTAAAATATTGGTTTTTCATTTTTCTATTATTCCAAAGCAGCCTGCTTTTAGGACAAAAGGAAGCATGGAACTGGTATTTCGGCGACCATACCGGTATTAACTTCAACACAGGCATGCCGGTTGCTGTTGCAAATTCTGCAATGTATGCTAACTATGGTAGTGGCACAATGAGTGATTCAGCAGGCAATTTGTTATTTTATACAAACGGGGTTCAGGTATGGAATCGTAACCACGTTATTATGCCTAATGGCGCAAACATTGTACCTGACCCTACATTTACGGGAGAGTGCTACCAAACGGGCTTGGTAGTGCCACGCCCCGAAACGCCTTATATTTATTATATCTTTTGCATTGATAACTTAAGTGCCGGAGGATATATAAAGCGAGGTCTCCGGTATGCCGTTGTTGATATGTCGAAAAATGGAGGTCTTGGCGATGTTACAATTTATAATAAAAGTCTTCAAAATGGAGGCAACGCCTGTTCGAAGGTAACGGCGGTACGTCATGCCAATGGAAGGGATTTTTGGGTCGTTTCCAGATTATATGATGATGATAAATATGCATCTTACCTGGTTACACCGCAGGGAATCAGTGCCCCGGTGTTATCATCTACAGGGCAGTATTATGCAATAGCAGATAATCCTGCCGGATGCATTAAAATAACGAATGATGGAACACAATTAGTTTGCACCCATAGTTTTGGAAATGAACGTTGTTATTTTAATAATACTACGGGTGAAGTAACATATATGTACACGTTCCAGGGACTGTCAGGTGGACCGGGGTTTCCTGTCGAGTTCTCACCTGACGGACGTTTAATGTATGTGACGAATTTATTAATTGATAGTATTGTTCAATATGATTTTACTATTATTGAAAAAACTCCATTTTTTCAGTCAAAAATTAGTGTTGGCAAAACTGGCATCAGTTATGGCGGTGGTTTAATGCAATTAGGGCCAGATGGGAAAATTTATTGTTGTCAAAGTGAGGAGCCGTTCCTGGCTGTAATACACAATCCAAATGCGAGAGGCATAGCATGCAATGCGCAGATATGTGCGGTTGATTTGCTGGGTCGGAATTGTTTAGCTTCCTTACCTTCTTTCATCCAATCCTATTTTCTCCGTTTCGATTATACCGGTGCCTGTGCCGGCTTACCTTTTACTTTTACTCCCAACTTTAATCCTGTCCCCGATAGCATCCACTGGAACTTCGGCGATCCGGCAAGCAGTGTAAACGACACCACCACGCAGCTTAGCCCA
>JBBQUX010000153.1:0-6587 GCA_038212135.1 Bacteroidales bacterium
AAGATAGAAAACCCCTCAGGCCAGCGGATTCAGCAATTATTTGCAGGTGATGAAGAAGTGCAACCCGATAAATATTACACAGCGGCATTCGTCACAATGCAGGGCGTGCCTCCGAAATACGGACGAAACCGGGAAAACCGGCCGGAACGGGCAATAGAGGCAATGAGATCGTACCTGGCAAAGCATCGCCCCGTTAGCGCTGAAATAAGAGGAACCTATATTGCAGTATGATAAGGCATTAAATGTGTTGAGCTTGAAATTTCACTTATTGGAAACAAATCTTAAGGAGTAATTCTAATAATCAAAAAATCAAAAAAAAATGGATACAATTATGAAAATATTAATCGTCCTGACATCGCACAGCGATTTAGGCAATACCGGTGAAAAAACCGGTTTCTGGATTGAGGAATTCGCCGCACCTTATTATGTACTGGCCGATGCAGGTGCAGAGTTAACCATAGCCTCTCCAAAAGGAGGCCAGCCACCGGTTGACCCCAGAAGTGAAGCACCTGAAGCACAGACTGCTGCCACCAAAAGATTTTATGGTGATTATGTCTTAATTGATAAAGTAGCTCATACCGTAAAGCTCAGTGAAGTGAATGAGGCAGATTATGACGCGGTTTTTTATCCCGGAGGTCATGGCCCATTATGGGATTTAGCAACCGATGAACAATCCATTGCATTAATCGAAAACTTTTATAAACACGATAAACCGGTAGCTTTTGTTTGCCATGCGCCGGCAGCATTGGTGAATGTGAAAGCACCAAATGGCGAGCCCTTGGTAAAAGATAAAGAAGTGACCGGATTTTCAAATTTGGAAGAAGAAGCCGTAAAATTAACAAAGGTTGTTCCCTTCTTATTGGAAGACGAAATTAAAAAGCTGGGCGGCCATTACAGCAGCGGGCCCAATTGGGGCGTCCACGTGAAAACAGACGGTTTGCTGATAACCGGGCAGAATCCTGCATCATCGGAAGCAGCGGCTAAAAAACTGTTGGAAGTATTACAGCACGCTCAATAATGAATTATACTTTAAAAGGGATAGTTGGATACATTCTGGAATACCCTTAATCCAAAATCCAAAAGGATTCGTAAACAGGGCTTGGGATTTGGGATTTGAAATTTGGGATTTTTTTTTTTGAATGCAGAAATTTATCCCTTTTGTAGTATAAAACAGGTTTAGCCTGAAAAGCGTTTTGCAGTGAACACTCCTATTAAGTTTAGAACAATGAGTGAAAAGATACAACATATTTATAAGATTGTGTAACAGTTTAATATTGTTTATTAACGAACCTTTGTCTCGTTTAGCAAATTCATTTTAAAACCAATAATGATGGAAGCATTAGAAGAACAAATCATCAGAGAAACATCCGATAAAGAAATATCAGCGGCTATCAGCGGTGTCAAGAGCTATAATCCCGGACTAAAGGCTTTATTGTCAATTAAGAAAAATACAGCCATACTCGAAAAAGCTTATGCTGAATTGTTGCAAACTGAAAGCGAACTGGATGAACTGAATAAAAATGGATTGCTGGTCATTGAAGCCAATTCTTCACCAGAATTTACATCCCAATTGAATGCAGTGCAGGAAGTGAATAAGGCAGTTACAGGCATTAATGATATACTTACTGAGGCTAAAGAAAAGATAGCGCAAAATGAAAAAGATGGATACCCTGATCTGTGGAAGCAACTGGCTATGCACATAACAGCATTAAAAGATAATTCGAAAAATGCTGCGGATTCAGGATCGGCAATATTACCCGAAGCGATTCGTCCACAGTGGGAAAAGGAATTTATAAAGCCTGGAACCACTCTGGTGGAATCTCTTGTTTCCCAGGTGAATTCATGCAGGGTATTGGTTCAGGTAATTGAACGGTATACTCCTGAGGAATTGGATTCACTGACCCAAATTATTGTAGACCATGTTCCATCGGATTTTACTTACGAAGAAGCGAAGGAGTATCAGAATGATTATTATAAAGCTCTGGTAAATTTTAAAAATGAATTTAAAAAAGATAAAAATTTGTGGGACAAATTTCTGGATATCCTGGCAGGTGGCACACACCAGTTGCCATCGGAAGGAGCAATGATGGAACGATGGCTTGACGGGGAAGAAGCGGAAGTGTAAAATTCTCATTGAGAAGCCCGGGCGTTTCAACTATTCGCCATGGCAAGCTACCGAAATTGCGATACATAAGAATGACTGGGAAACTAAAAAAAAGACCATTTATTGTCACTAATCTGCCCTAAACTGATTTCCTTGAATTCATAAAAAAACATATCATAAACACAAAAGTGTTATCAATAATCTGAAAAATTTCATGAAAATGATAAATCTGAAAACAAAATACATGGGGATCGAAATTGATAACCCCATAATTATCGGAGCTTCAAACCTGGTAACCGACCTTGACAAGTTGAAAAAGGCCGAAGAACTTGGTGCTGCTGCAATTGTATACAAATCATTGTTCGAGGAACAAATGCAACTCGAAGAGTTTCAGTTGGATGAAAAGCTTACCGAATTCGACAATATGCATGCAGAAATGATTACCACCCATCCCAATCTCGAATTTGCCGGTCCTGATGAACATCTGCTCAATCTGCAAAAAGCAAAGGAGAGTTTATCTATTCCGCTTATTGCCAGCCTTAATGCCGTAAACACTAAAACCTGGATCAGTTACGCGAAGTTAATTGCCGAAACCGGTGTTGATGCTCTTGAGCTGAATTTTTACCATACCCCTTCGGATTTTAAAAGAGAATCAAAAGAAATTGAAGACGAACAAATCAATATTGTAAAAGAGATCAGGAAAAACAGCCCGATACCGGTGAGCGTAAAATTAAGTCCCGATTACTCCAATATCCTTAATTTCATTCAAAAACTCGACAAAGCCGGAGTGGATGGAGTAGTTCTGTTTAATTCGTTTTACCAGCCTGATATTGATATAAATACCGAGAAACACGTCAAGTTCTATAACTTCAGCAACGAAGGCGACTACAGGAAATCATTGCGATTCGCGGGTTTGTTATCCGGAAATATTAAAGCCGACATCTGCAGCAGCCATGGAGTATTTGCCGGTGCCGATGTAATCAAGCTGATTTTAGCCGGATCAACCTGCGTTCAGGTGGTGAGTACATTATACAAAAATGGCTTGCCACAGATTGAAAATATCAAGAAAGAACTCACTGACTGGATGGATAGTAAAAACTATAAAAACCTTGATGAATTCAGGGGCAAACTCTCGAAAACCAGCCTCAGCAACGATCCGTTTGTGTATAAAAGAGCACAGTATGTCGATCTGCTTCTAAATTCTGAAGAAATATTTGGAGTTCCGAAGTAAAACTTGAACCCTATATCGTTTAAACAAATCTTAAAAATGATCAGTATGAAACCAATAAAAAAAAGAGAGCAAGAAAATGCCAAGACAGATGATCTTGATAAGAACACAGAAAGCGGGCACGGCGAATTTATGACAACCAATCAGGGTTTGCGCATAAATGATGATCAAAATTCATTGAAGGCCGGCGAGCGGGGGCCAACCTTATTGGAGGACTTCCAACTTCGTGAGAAAATTATGCATTTCGATCATGAAAGAATTCCTGAGCGCATTGTACATGCAAGGGGAAGCGGTGCTCACGGTGTTTTTGAACTAACTGAGTCATTGTCAAAATATACGAAAGCCGGATTCCTTCAAACTCCGGGCACCAAAACACCTGTATTTGTGAGGTTCAGTACTGTGGCAGGATCACGTGGTTCCACTGATCTGGCGCGTGATGTAAGGGGTTTCGCAGTTAAGTTTTATACCGCAGAAGGTAACTTTGACCTGGTTGGGAATAATGTGCCTGTTTTCTTTATTCAGGATGCTGTTAAATTCCCTGATTTAATTCATGCGGTTAAACCTGAACCTGATAACGAGATGCCACAGGCAGCTTCTGCACATGATACGTTTTGGGATTTCATTTCCTTAACTCCCGAAAGTATGCACACAGTTATGTGGGCTATGAGCGACCGCGCCATACCGCGAAGTTTGCGCATGATGGAAGGTTTTGGTGTACACACTTTCCGTTTCGTAAATGAAAGTAATGAGTCTGTATTTGTAAAATTTCATTGGAAACCAGTGCTGGGAGTGCATTCGCTTGCCTGGGATGAAGCTCAGAATTTATCAGGAAAGGACTCAGATTACCACCGCAGGGATTTATGGGAAGCCATAGAATCAGGCAATTTTCCTGAATGGAATTTTGGTGTTCAGATTGTTGAAGAAAAAGACGAATTCAAATTTGACTTTGATCTGCTTGACCCTACAAAGCTTATTCCTGAAGAAATTGTCCCGGTACAAATCATTGGAAAGATGACCCTCAACCGAAATCCCGATAATTTCTTTGCTGAAACTGAGCAGGTGGCATTTCATCCCGGTCATGTTGTATCAGGAATTGATTTTAGTAACGATCCGTTATTACAGGGACGCTTATTTTCATACACCGATACGCAATTGAGCAGGTTAGGCAGTCCCAACTTTCATGAAATACCGATTAATCGTCCAATAACACCTGTACATAATAATCAGCGGGACGGGCATATGCGGCAAACCATTAATGCAGGCAAATCGAGCTATCACCCTAACACCACAGGTGATGGCGATCCTGCACAGGCAAAGGCCGCGGAAGGTGGCTTTGTATCTTACCACGAACGGATAGATGCACAAAAAGTACGTGCACGCAGCCAGAGCTTTTTTGATCATTTCAGCCAGGCCACGCTCTTTTACAACAGCCAGAGTGTGCCGGAGAAAAATCATATCATCAATGCATTCCGTTTTGAATTAGGTAAACTGAAAAAACCTGCCATCCGCGAACGGATGCTTGGTATACTTACACGGGTAGATAAAACTCTTGCCGAAAAAGTTGCTGAAGGACTGGGTATTCCGGTACCCAAACCTGCTGAGAATCTTAACCAAAATATTCCGGCTGATGGAGATCCTGCTAAATATCAACCTGTTGATGTTCATCCTGAACTGAAAATTTCGAAAGCACTGAGCATGGCAGGTACCGTAAAGAATACAATTAAAACAAGGCAGATAGCTATAATTGCAGCAGATGGCGTTGACGGGGACTCACTAAATGCCATGAAACAGGCACTGGAAGCAGCAGGTGCGCAAACAAAGATTGTTGCTCCTCATTTGGGATTCATTGCTGCTGCAAATGGAAAACAGATAAAAGCAGATCAGAGTTTCCTTACATCGGCTTCAGTATTATTCGACGCAGTATATGTGGCTGACGGAGCTAAAAGTGCTGCCTTGCTTCAGGGAGAGCCTGATGCTGTTCATTTCGTAAATGAAGCTTATAAACATTGCAAAGCCATTGCGGCCAATGGAGCAGGCGCAAAGCTGATAGAAATATCTGCCGTGGGAGCTAAACTGCAAAATGAAGGTAAAACTGGTGAAAAGATAACAGAAGCCGGTGTGATAATTGACAGTAGTCCGAACGAATTTATTAAGGCAATTGCGCAGCATCGTTTCTGGGAACGCGAAAAACCAGGTAAGGTGCCTGCTTAGGATGAAAAGGTGCCTCAATTATAGAGTGGTTTATAATTGAGGCACTTCCAATAAATAAAAAGTTGAAAAACATACAGAACTTTTCAAATCTGAAGGAAAACGACCTATGTTATCAAAAATTGAAACTATCCGTAGAATTACGTGTTACTATAATAAAAGCATATGAAGAATATACTCGTTCTTTCGTGGTTTGATAAAAGCACTGTTATGCATTTACGGTTGCCCTTTTCATTCTTTTTAATGCCCGTGTTTCTATTTGCGGTAAGTCAGGCAGGTGCCATAAACTGGCAAACAACCGCAATTGCATTCGTTATTTTGCACTTGTTCGTTTTCCCGTCCAGCAACGGGTATAACAGTTTCCAGGACCGGGATACAGGAAGTATCGGCGGACTAAAACATCCGCCCAAGGTTTCCCGCAATTTGTTCAAGGCAACATTGCTGATGGATAGTGTGGCGGTGATAAGTGGATTGTTGATTTCCTATAGTTTCTCTGTTCTCGTATTCATCTTCATTTTGATTTCCAGGGCTTACAGCTACAGGAATGTGAGATTAAAACAATATGCGGTAACCGGATTTTTAACCGTTTTTCTTTTCCAGGGAGCTTTCGTTTATTTAATGGCTTCTTCAGCCATTTCCACGTTCTCGTTTGTAAACTTTTTCACACTCAATAACATCAATTGCATGAGTGTGGCAAGTTTTTTTATTGGCAGTGTTTACCCGCTTACGCAGATTTATCAGCACGATGCCGATAAAAAAGACGGTGTAATAAGCATAAGCTATAAACTCGGTTACAACGGAACCTTTGTGTTTTCAGGGATTTTATTCGCAATTGCAACCGTTTTCCTCTACTATTATTTCAATATGAAACATCAGCAAATAGCTGTTTTGCTGTTTATAATACTGATGTTACCCGTAATTATTGATTTGTCGGTTTGGTTTGCCAAAGTGAGGAAGAATACTGACAATGCGAATTTTGAAAATACAATGAAAATGAATCTTCTTACATCAACCTGCATGAATCTGTACTTTCTGGTACTGATTTTA
>JBBQUX010000154.1:0-6413 GCA_038212135.1 Bacteroidales bacterium
AGTAACATTTTTTCGTTTTTGTTGATAAAAAATAATTCTTTTATGCGTAAATTGCGTTTGGGTTGAACCTGTATGCTGCCAAATTGTTAATTTTGGACTATGGATTCAACAGCCAACAACTCGTTTAAATCAGCCCTCAAAGTGAATGATGGCATTGAGCAACCACCATCTTTCAATGCAGGCGCAGTGGAACATTACAGTAAACCTGGGCGAAAACTTCTTACTCCCGGCCAGTATGTTGAAGGTATCCGGACCGGAAACCGAACCATCCTCAGCCAGGCTATTACACTGACTGAGAGTTCGCTTCCGTTGCACCAGGAATTGGCCCAAATCATTATCAGCAAATGCCTGCCGCATTCAGGGAATTCGGTTCGGATCGGCATTACTGGGGTGCCGGGTGTAGGTAAAAGTACATTTATCGAGGCTTTTGGTAAACACCTCACTTCGCAGGGGCACAAAATTGCAGTACTTGCTATCGATCCCAGCAGTTCACGCTCGCGGGGAAGTATTCTGGGCGATAAAACCCGCATGGAGGAACTGGCTATTGATAAAAATGCATTTATCAGGCCTTCGCCGGCGGCAGGCTCACTTGGTGGCGTTGCGCGCAAAACCAGGGAAACTATGCTTCTTTGCGAAGCAGCCGGTTTTGATACTATCCTGGTGGAAACAGTAGGCGTAGGCCAAAGTGAAATAGCAGTTCATTCGATGGTCGATTTTTTCCTGTTGCTGATGATTGGTGGTGCCGGCGACGAACTTCAGGGAATTAAAAGAGGTATTATGGAAATGGCTGATGCTGTTGTGATAAACAAAGCGGATGGTGATAATCTGAATCGTGTAAACGTTGCTATGGCTGAATTGCGAAGTGCATTGCATTACTTCCCTCCTACGGAATCGGGCTGGCAGCCGGTATGCGAAGCCTGTTCATCCATTACCAAAAACGGTATTCCAAAAGTGGAAGAAATGATCACTAAATATGTTGAATTTACCAAAGACAACGGGTATTTTGCCAAACGCCGGCTGCAACAGTCGAAGCAGATTATGATGAATGTGATTGACCAGGCTCTTCATGATCATTTTTATCATCAGAATGAAATAAAAAAACTGATGAATAAGGTTGAGACCGAATTACACCAGGAAAAAATCAGTGCCTATGTTGCGGCTCAGATGCTGTTGGAAAAATATTTCGGAGTTGTAAAAAAATAATCGTCTGTATATTTACCGTAGTGACGCAAAGGCGTCGCGAAGGGCGAAGTGTAAAACCGGATTGTTTTGCATTTATTTGTAGTTTTATACGTCATTAGCTTTATCCAAAAATTCAACCAGCCATGATACAGTTCGAAGCACTTTCCCGGATTTCATACGGTTTGTATATCGTAAGTTCGGGCAATAAAACCAATGGGAACGGGTATATTTCGAATACCGTTTTCCAGGTAACTGCCGAGCCGCCTCGGTTTGCTGCCAGTTGCAATAAAGATAATTACACTGTAAAATTTATTCAGGAATCCGGCGCATATGCGGTGTCAGTACTTCATAACGATACAGATCCGGATATTATCGGGCACTTTGGCTATAAAAGCGGACGAGATATTGATAAACTTGCCGGCCTGAATGTAAGATACGGCGAAACCGGGGTTCCGATTATCTTGAATGATTGTATTGCATTCCTGGAATGTAAAGTGGTTCAGACAATGGATGTTGGTACGCACTTAATTTTTATCGGGGAACTGGTTCAGTCCGAGGCTATTGATATTACAAAAGAAGCAATTACTTACCTTCACTACCGTCGCGTACGCAAAGGAATGTCGCCCAAAAATGCTCCGACATATATTGATAAATCGAAAATGGGTGTAAAACCACCGGCAAGTGATCTGAAGAAATTCGAATGCACGGCCTGTGCATATGTGTATGATGAAGCGGAACAGGAAGTCCGTTTCGCTGATTTAGCGGAAGACTGGATTTGCCCTGTTTGCGGTTCTGAGAAATCCGATTTCATCGAAGTCGTTTAGCATTAAATGCGGCGGTTGCGAACCGAAAGGATCAGATCATTTTCAGAGTGGCTTTTCCCCGGTAAGTTCACTCACTATTTTTCGTTTTTTACGGCTTTTATCAGGCCATATTAGTGATGCAACTATACTTGTACCCAATATTCCGACAATAACGAGCAAAGAGTGAACTGTTGTAAATCCTAAATCATGCAACTGAACATGCAGCAACATTTTAAATCCAATAAATGATAACAGAAAAGCCAAACCGTGTTTCAGGAACCTGAACATACCGATCACATGCGCTACTACAAAAAACAAAGACCTTAATCCCATTATGGCAAATATATTGGAGAAAAATACGATATAAGGATCCTGTGTTATCGAGAAGATGGCCGGAACCGAGTCAACAGCAAAAATCACATCAGTGAATTCAATCACCAGCAAAACAAGGAATAAAGGAGTAAAATACAAACGATTGTTATCGTGCTTGTTGCGGAACCAGAAATGCTGACGGAAATAGGTTGGATGAATCGGGAAAAACTTTGAAACAAACTTAACTACAGGGTGGTTAGCCGGATCCACTTTGTCTTCCTTATTCCTTTCCAGAAACATTTTAATTCCAGTGAAAACGAGGAATGCTCCGAAAATATAAAGTATCCAGTCGAAACGCTGAATCAGTGCAGCACTCAGGAAAATAAATATAAACCGCATAATTACAGCCCCGATAATTCCCCACATCAGCACACGTTTGTAATACATCTGCTGCACCCCGAACGACATGAAAACCAAAATCATTACAAAAACATTATCAACCGAAAGCATGTATTCGATCAGGTAACCGGTAATATATTCGAGTGCAAGGTTTTTTCTGTAAATTTCTATCGCCTGCTGAACATCGGTAACACCAAGAATATTGTATGTATGTTTGTATGTGTCAATACGGTACTGAACATCTTCTATCGTTTTCACCCCGTGCAACCGATCGCCGAAATAGAGCAGCAGGAAATAAAACCCGATAGCGAAACTTACCCAGACTAGAGTCCAGATCAACGCTTCACGGAATTTCACTTCGTGGCTTTTCCGGTCAAATATTCCCAGATCGAGTGCAAGAATAGCCGCAATAAAAATCAGAAATCCTGCAAAGATAAGGTGTTCATTCGAAAACATAAATTTAGGTTTTGTTATGGTTACTTTAGAAGCGTTCAAAATTAATCATTTCGGGCGAAATGCGGCGAAATATTTTGTTCCGTAACATTTAAAGTTGCTACTTTTGCCGCACTTTTCGTTAACAAACAAGTATGAAAAATCCATTTGCCAACAGCCTAACCGAAATGAATCCCAGTTCACTGGTCCAGTATCTGAACAAACCCAGCGACGAGTTTACCAAGGCTGATTTGATCCGTTATATTGATGATCATAATATTTCGATGATCAATTTCAGATATACCGGTGGCGATGGGCGGTTGAAAACGCTCAACTTTGTAATTAACAGCCGCGAACACCTTGATAATATACTTACAACCGGCGAACGGGTTGATGGGTCGAGTCTCTTTCCTTTCATCGGGGCCAGTTCGAGCGATTTATATGTAATCCCACGTTATAAAACAGCTTTTGTTAATCCTTTTTCAGCAATTCCTACGCTTGATATCCTATGCTCCTACTACGATAAAGACGGAAATCCGCTTGAAAGTTCACCTGAATACATTCTGCGCAAAGCCCACAAAATGCTGAAAGAGCGAACAGGCCTGTCGTTTGAGGTGATGGGAGAATTGGAATATTATATCATCAGCCCGGAAAACAAACTTTTTCAGGCAGCTGACCAGAAAGGATACCATGAGTCATTTCCTTTTGCCAAGTGGGAAGCCCTCAGGGCAGAAGCCATGTATGCCATTGCCCAAACCGGCGGCAAGATTAAATACGGTCATTCCGAAGTGGGGAATTTTAAATTCGATGGAATGGAATACGAGCAGAACGAAATTGAATTTCTGCCCGATACACTCGAAGATGCTGCCGATCAACTGGTTATCGCCAAATGGATACTGCGTACGCTGGCTTACAAATATGGCGTTTCAATAACTTTTGCTCCCAAAATTACAGTTGGCAAAGCCGGCAGCGGAATGCATATCCACACCCGCCTGATGAAAGATGGCGACAATGCCATGGTCGAAAATGGCAAACTTAGTGATACTGCACGGAAAGCTATTGCCGGCTACCTCGATCTTGCACCTTCGCTAACCGCCTTCGGAAATACAAACCCTACTTCCTATTTCAGACTTGTTCCGCACCAGGAAGCTCCAACCAATATCTGCTGGGGCGACCGCAACCGCTCGGTTTTGGTTCGGGTTCCGCTCGGCTGGTCAGGGACCAACAATATGATTTTTCATGCCAATCCGCAGGAACCGGTTGAACCCAAGGATTTTACCAACAAGCAAACGGTTGAATTCCGTTGCCCGGATGGCTCAGCCGATGTATATCTTTTGCTTGCCGGCCTTACCGTTGCCGCCCGCCACGGACTGGAAATGGAAAATGCCCTGGAATATGCAAAGGAAACGTATGTGGATGTAAATATTTTTGATGACGCCTATAAAGAGCAAACGGCCAAACTCGGACAATTACCGGTTTCGTGCTGGGATTCGGCTGACAGACTGCTGGAGCAAAGCACCATTTATACCAAATACAATGTGTTTCCGCAATCCGTTATCGAAGGCTTTGCCTCTCTGCTCAAAAAATACAACGACCAGGACCTGCGCCACGAACTCGAAAACAATAAGGAAAAGCTGATGGAGATAGTGGAGAAGTATTTCCATTGCGGGTAGAACAAACTTTTCATTGTATGTCTATTCACAGGGTGACTCAAAGTCACCCCATGAATAGGGTTTAACCGAAATCTATTTAATACTTACAAGCCCGTTATTCTGGCTTTTTTTTATGTCAAACAACCCGATAATCAGCCATAATGTCATTTTTATTGAGCATAACTGCCACTATGACGCATATTTTGTTCAAAAAAGATAGATTTAGGTGCTGGCACAGAAATTGAAATATTCTTTTCACAAACACTAAAGTCAAACTTAAAATTAAAAGGAGAATATACCATGAACAACTTACAATTTGCATTCCGCCCGTTTTTACCTGCTTTGTTCAACGAAGTTTTCGAACGACGGTCAGCTGAAACAGAAGTAACATACAAACCCGCTGCCAATGTGCGTGAGGATGAAAAAAATTACACACTTGAACTGGCACTTCCGGGTTTTGCTAAAGAGGAAATTACCATCAAATTTGAAGAGGATGTGCTAATCATCACTGCTGGCCGCCAGCCTAAAGAAGACGAAAAAGGCCCTGATTACACCTGGAACGAATTCGGATACAAGAGCAAATATGAGCGCTCATTCCAGCTTCCCGAAACCGTAAATGCTGATCAGATCAGCGCAGCATTCGAAAACGGAATACTGCTGGTTACGCTTCCAAAGAAGGAAGTGCAGCCGGTTGCAGTAAAACAAATCACAATTGCATAAACTGAATATTTTAGGTTAATGAATAAAAGGGTAGCTTTAAACGGCTGCTCTTTTTTATTTTTCTGGTCAGTAGCTTTAGCCTCCACTTGAATTATACTTCCAATATTCGCATCTTTGTCCCACATATCAATCTGCTTTAAAACATTGTAAAAGCATATTAACTAATCCCTGAACACTAACAACTAACCCCTGCTTAAAGCATGGAACGACATAATTTCCGGGCGCACCTTTCCATGCTGGCAGCAACCGTGCTTTTTGGCGCTAATTACTGGATTGCCAAAGGATTAATGCCCAACCACCTGCTGCCGATGCAGATAATTTTTCTGCGTGTTTCGGGCACTTTACTTATTGCATTTATCATCCAGATGAGCATAAAGGAGCTTCGGATTCTTAAAATTGATCGTGCCGATTTTCCACGTCTGATACTGAGCAGTGTTTTGGGTGTAGCCATCAACCAGATGATGTTTTTCACAGGGCTAAATCACACAACACCGGTTGATGCCGCCATTATCAACTCTGCAAATCCTATTATGGTGCTTGTGTTTGCGGCGTGGTTGCTTAAAGAAAAAATCGCAACGGCGAGGCTGGCCGGGATATTACTCGGAGCTTCAGGAGCTTTGATGCTGATACTGCTCGGAAATCCAATTTCGATAGGCGATGGCCATGTAAACGGAAACTTGTTTATTCTTGCAAATACTGCTGCATGGAGCTTATATTTGGTTATTGCTAAGCCACTTATGGTGAAATACAACCCATTTGTATTGATGCGCTATATTTTTCTTATCGGTTTTATTGCCGTATTTCCTTTTACCATAAAGCAGGCAATTGAAATAGATTTCAGTTCGTTTGATTCGCGCACCTGGCTTTCCATCCTTTATATTATTATCGGCACCACTTTTATGGCATATTTCTT
>JBBQUX010000155.1:0-6184 GCA_038212135.1 Bacteroidales bacterium
GGTAAAGCAACAGGAGCTATAGTTGGCCCTCCAACCGGAAAAACAAAACTTGCTGAAGTGGAGGAATAGGTTTTTGTAATACCTCCGTCGCCGGCATTCCCACTGGTTTGAATATATTTATTGGCATTGGCACCAGAAATACTGGCTGAAGCGCCAAGCATAAGATTGTTAGTTTGCAGGTTTAGCGGTTTATATCCGGCACCGGAAAAGGACAATTCTCCGTTTATACAAATATTTTTCAGAACTAGCACCGCATTGGTTCCGGCAGTAGGTTTATTAAATTCGATGTTTTGAAAAACACCTGTCCCATCACCATCAATAGTTTGCAATACAGCATCGCTGTTCATTACTATTTTCCCAGTTCCAGGCGTACTGAAATGAGTACCTGCATTGTAAATATTTCCTGTAACGTTAATTGTTTTGCCATTATCATCCAGTTTTCCACTTAGTATTGATAAAATTGAAGCATTTATCACATTCTGCGAACCGGCCAAGGTTACAGTACTACTTGCTGGCTTACTGATTCTCAGCGCATTCAACAAAAGAGCTGATGCCAAATTTATTGTGAAGTTTTGGGTTAATGATCCATTAAAAACAGTATTGTTCGTACCGGTATTATATGTTGTTCCGGTTGCTATGGCAAAATTTCCGCCTATAGTTACATCCAGATTGTTTGCATTGAATACCCCTGATTGAATACTCAGATTTTGGAGTACAGTAAGTGGGTTGACAGCAAGCTGAACTATGGAAGCACTGCTTTGCCTGTTCACAATAAAATTACCAAACGAAGCTAGTGAATTTACCAGGTACGGGGCATCAGCCAGAACGCTTCCATTAGTTGGAATAAACTGAACAGTTCCGCCGCTTACATTAATATTGGCTACGGGGCAATTTACCAGAAACGCATAGGATGTTGGAGTAGTTCCGGTAACATCAAACACATTAATTGTACCACCTGACATAATGAAACCATTGGATGCATTGGCACTGATATGCAAAGTTCCAAATCCGGCAGTGGTATTTATACCATTTGCTGCCCTTATAGTATTTAAGGCAGGAGAAGCAAGGTGAGCGGGCTGGGTATAACTTACCGTATTCTTGAAACGACCTCTAAGGTAGAGTGTTCCGCCTGATTGACGGAATGTCGCCAGTCCATTAGTTCCTAATTCGGGATTGTGAAATTGTTTGGTATCAACGGTTCCGTCATTCAGCACAAATTGCCCTGAAGCATAACTCCAGTATAATAATCCGGCTGATTCGCGTGTTGATAAATATCCGTTGTTAACCTGTAGTTTACCAAGAATAGATAAACCGCTAACACTTCCCGATCCTGAATTTATACCATAAAGAATATTTGTTCCGCCGGTAAGATTATAGGCTACATTAACTTCGGTGAAATCATCAGCAGTTGAAAGCACAATAACCTCGGTACCATCAAGTATTATGGCTCCGTTGGCCGGAATGCAATAATGCGAGTTAGATGTTCCCGAAGCAGTTGTACCTTCGGACAATGAGGGGATAACTGTTAAGCCTTGCAGAACCAAGGTTCCGTTTCTTACCCAGAGTGCTTTTTTGATATCAGGGTTGGCAGTTGCCGAATTGGCACTCCGTGCGTTATTGGCTCCGAACAATCTGAAATTCGGATAGTCATTTGAATAAACAGTAAGCTTAAAAGTTTGGTCAGTTCCTTTATCAACAATTAAATTATAAAAATCTGTAGTTCCGTTACAAGTAAGTATATTATTGCTACTCCCCTGAAAATAAACAGTCGCAGCACCTGTGGTTGTAAAAGCATCATATTTTGGTGCGGCCTGATTTGTAAATCTTACAGTTCCGTGATTGGTAAAATCGCCAAGGACTATTATCCTGTGAGTTTCGTTGTTATAATAGTTCAAGAACGGAGCAGTTCCACCATCAGCAACAGTCAGCGGATCATCGATTCCTGTAACTGTATTTCCGTCACCAACTGTAATGGAAGCTAAACTTTCGACAGTAACATTTCCTTTAACAGTTAATTGCCGACGGGCTACAATGTTATTGTTAATTTGAAAAGTTCCTTTTGAAACATAGAGATTCCCATTAATTATCAGGTCATTAATCTGCCTGGCAGTTTGCCCGTTGTTATTAATAGTTAGATGAAAATAAGTACTTTGTGTTGCCGGCATATCAAAAGCCCCGGTGGTTTTATATTCGGTTGTACCTCCATCTGTAGTAACAAATGTATTATTGGTAACAAGCGGGAAAAATGCAGAGGCTAGTTGCAACGTACCTCCACCTCTGAGTGCTGCAAGTGAATTTGTAAACTTAAAAGTTGATTCATTCAGAATTCCGCCCTGCTGTATAGATAAATCGTGATTTGTGGAAGCTACATCCGCTGATAAGGTTACTATACGTCCAGAAAGAATAACAACAGGATTATCGTTGCCCGGAACTGAATTAACCGGACCGGTTGATCCGCCGGGATCAAAGGTCCAGGTTGTAGGGTCATTCCAGTTCCCTGACTGATAGGAATAATATGTTGAAGAAAATGTACTCGTAACAGTATGAATTGAGGCTAAAGGACCATTACAACCTGCAGCTGTTGCGGTTATAATACTTGCCCCTGTCCAACCTGCATCGAAAGTTACACTTCCGGTAGCCGGATTAATACTGTTTCCACCAGAAACGCTTGCTGCATCTAGCGAATAGGAAATTCCGGTACTGTTATTCGCAGTAGCCGAATATATGGTGGTTCCGGCACCGAATGCTCTGGTTGAATTAATACCAAGAGCAAAAACCGGAACTTCAACAGCCGGTTTAACTGATGCTGAAGATGTTACTGTAACCAGACTGCATCCACCTGATGCAGGAATTGTATAAGTGATGGTGTATATGCCCGGTGTACTGCCTGTGGGTGTGATAGCGCCGGTAGCAGGATTTAAGTTAAGACCTGAAGGCGAAGCTGAAAATGTACCACCTGTAGTGCCTGTAAAACTAACTAAACCAATTGCTGAATTAACGCAAAACGGACTTCCGGCATACGAAAACGTTGCTGTTGGAAGATCTGTAACGGTAATAACAGCAGCATCCGATTCACTAGAGGCGATATAAGGATTTGGCACTACATTGTTACTACTTGTAAGCACAGCATTGCGATACACATAAAATGTGCCGGCAGTATTGAAAGGCGCAACTGAAGCATCCGGGGTAAAAGTTGCAGATGTAGCTCCGGGTATAATAGTACGTATTCCGGCTGGCGTAGTGCTGTATGTCCATTGATATCCTGTGCCCGATAAGCTTATACCCGACGGTAAAGCACCAAAAACATTACCGGCGATTGCAGAACCTGAATTCCCCATACAGATAGCCTGAGTAAGATTACTGCTAAGTATATTACTAAAAACCTGAGTAAAATTCTGAAAAACAACACTGTTACCGCCACCATTTTCATAAAAATCATAAACCAACTGACTGGCACCTGTAAGATTCATTAAAACCCTTGGCCGGGTTGAAAAACCCTGGTCCGACCAGTTATTGTAAACCAATGAGCCACTAACTGAAAGCCTGCTTCCGTCGTCCGACCCCAAATCCGCAACAAATAAACCTCTGCTGGTCGAATTCATCCTGTACTTAACCGAAAAAGTTTCGGTATAAATGGACCGTGTTACCGAATTTGAAGTAAAATCGAAACACGTTGTATTACCTCCAAAGTTTTGATTAAAAGTTATTGCTTCGCTGAAATGTCCAACATAATCGTTAAAATTAGTACCATCATATACATGGCCGATCCAGGAGTTTGCTCCGGCTGCATTTTGATCATCCGCCGAGGTCATAACTACAGCCAAGGTCTGCGCCGGGCCTGCGCCGCAAACATTCGAAGGTGTCACGGATATATCACCCGAACCTGTACCTGTTGTAACAGTAACAGAGTTTGTTGTTCCACCTCCGGTTTGTGTCCACCCTGCAGGGAAAGTCCAGTTGTATGTTACACCGGCAACATTTGTAACACTGTAGGTTTGTGACGCGCCGAGGCAAGGAGTTGCACTTCCGGTTATTGATGAAGGCTGAAGGGGAGTGCATGTTCCTTGAACCTGAAAATTATCAAGTCGCAACTCCCCATTACCAGATGCTCCACTGGCAAACAACCTGATATCCAAACTTGTAGGATTATCAATCAATATGGGCATGTTGATTACAGTTTCAGAGTAAGAAGTCAATACTGTAGCTGTGTTGGATGTAAAACCAGTAAAAGCACCACCATTTAAACTATACTGAACCGTAATAGTTGTAGCTCCATTATTTGCTCTTAGGGATTGAAAATAAATTTTAATTGTTCGGTAATCTTGCAGATTTGCTCCGGCTAATGAAAAAGTCCAGTATTTAGTATTTGTTCCACTTGAATTAGTCATTCTTATTGCCCCTGGGTTGGTATTTGTATTCACTGTAAAAGCATTAACTCCGGTAGCAGTACCATTCCCTGTTGCGAAAAGCTGAGTACATGTACCTGAACAAGTAATTCCAGTTGCAGTTGTTGTTGGCACAGCTGGATACCAAGCTACATCGGCAAAACTATAATTAACCAAGGTCACTTGTCCCGAAACTCTAATCGCTCCTATTCCCAAAACCAGAAACAGTATCATATTCCTGAATGAACCGGAAAAATTGTAAACGCCATGCGGCATCCTGACAGGTGAGAATAACACCTGAATAAATTTATCAGCGAATTCTTTCATAAATCCAATTGTATAAAAGTGAATAATAAGAAAGAAGACTTTCTGTTGCGGCAATAAAACTGACCCAGGGTAAAACAAGAATCAGAGCTTTTAAAAATATCAGAATATGATTTTATTACCGATTGAAGTCCGGTTTTAAATCTCAAATCCGATTTTGTTGAGGTATAGGTTTGAATGCCTGATGTTACAACAAAAAAGTCGATTAAGAAAAAACGGGAACAACTTTCAGAGAGTATAAATACGATCGAAAGAGCAATAAATAAAGTTAAAAAGACAAGTATCATTATAGCTTTTGTAGAGTTAGTCAGGAATCCGGAACCGCTTTTAACGATCCAATTAATTCAGAGTCAGTTCAGCTTTAGCCAGTTTTTCAGGATTCGCATCCGACTGCGTTGAATATTCGATTGTCAATAACCCATTGCGATAATCAACCTCTGGCAATCTTTTCAAATCAAGCTGAAAACGGCGAGAAACATTTGGAGTATATACAGCAATCCCTTTTACAACACCAACTTCGGTAACTTTGCCTTCTGGCGAAGTATATTTCACTGATATATCGCCATACACTGACATATTTCCACTACGGTTAAAAGTCATTCTCAAACGGGGGAGTGTATCATTAGCCATTTCGAACGCCAAATCAGTAAGTGTAACTTTGGTTGTTGATTCCCCCACCCTTATGATTACCGGGATTGTGATTCCGAATATGGGGATCAGTTGTACCGAAATACCGCTTGAATCTTTTCGGGTTTCTTCTTCACCAAGGGCTTTTTCCATAGGTACTGCACGAAAGTAAACATGCGAGCGATATTCGCCGGGTGCTAATGTATTGGTTTTGGTCAGTTGCATTTTAACCACCTGTGCTTCATTTGGAGCAAGAGTTACTGAGCGCGGGAAAAAGCGGATGTTCTTGTCGGCAAAGTTCTGTCCCGGATCAGGTTCAGTAATCTCAACAAATGAGCCGTCCTCATTCATTCGGTACTGAATGATGGAAACGTTATAACGGGCTGTGTCTTTACCTGTATTAGCCAGGTTTAACTCCTGGGTTTTCACTAAACCTTCGAAAACAACACGCCTTGGGGTTATCAGCAGATTTCCCTGTGTAAACGCTTCGAGCGGAAGTCCACTTAACAGAAGCACAAAAAAAGCTGCGCCTATAGCATTGCGCATAACTTTAACGGCCGAAAATTGGTTCATCATCAGGACTCTGATTTTCATAGTGTTCTATTTTTTCAATAATTTAAGGCTACTTTCCCTAACCGATGCTTAAATTAATTGCACTCAAAGCCATTTGTAATAGGGAAAATTCGAATTAATTGCAAATCTACTAAAGAATTGGATGTTAATGTATAATCATGAACACTAAAACCAATAAAAGCGTGATAGAAGAACAATAAAACAGAAATTCTTGAATGAGATCAAGTCCCTATTATTCGGATATTATTTTTTGGCGGAAACTATAACTCTACAAA
>JBBQUX010000156.1:0-5918 GCA_038212135.1 Bacteroidales bacterium
TTAGGTTTACAGTTAAAAACATGATAAACAAAACCCAAAGTAACAAGCCTGTACCATACGAGCTGGCAACGGTTTTAAAAGTACTTCCAAACGGTTTTTCAACCACCTCAGTTAATAACCAGGCCAGTGTCAGCCAATATATCAGTTCGAAAACACTAACGAGCGACAATGGATAATAGAGCAGTTGATCGACCGATTCTCGATCGAACAACTCCATCAACGACAAAGGCTGAAACTGCAAATCGTATAGCGTACTTACATCTTTGAAAAAGATTAGGATAACCATTTTTGTAAGGCCGGCAAATACAAAAACAAAATCGGCCAGCAAGGTCACCTTAAACAAGTCGCGAAACGGAATTTTCAGGTCGACCACGAACAGCCCAATATAAAGGCATATTGAAGTAAATCCAACTCGTATCAAAACTACTATCGGGATCAACGCATATCCAAACCATTGCCATTTTTTGGATATTTTGAACAAAATATTTATTCGCTCTTCTACTAATTGATCACCAAATGTTTGAAAGTAGATTATTTCAGAAAAGTATAGATAATTGATCCCAATAGTTATAATTGATAATAGCAGGATGTTTATTATGTATACTTTTGTAGTGTTACTATCTTTAGTGAGGTTAAATATATTGCCATTTGTGTTAATTTGAATTAAATCACTCTTATTTGACCTCATTGCTTATACTTAGATAAATATGCGTTAAGAAGAATAAGAATTGATAAAAACACTAGAAGAAAGGTTAATATGTAATTCGAATATTCTACTCTTACTTTAAATATCATTAAAACTGAAAATAAAAGAGTGATCGATGCTATAGTATATATTAATACGCTAATTGTCTTCATCGTTTTTGATTTTAGAATATATTTGTTTGACTTAAAGAGGTAGAAAGCAATCGATTAAATTACCTTCTACCAATTCATTTTAATAGCATTCACTATAAATATTGGCGGCATTGCCAGCAAAAAGAGTAGCCGCACCGTACCAAGTATTTGGAGATAACCAGATTGCAGGATTAATGTAGGATGCTGCGCCAACTAGCAGACCACAACCTACTGCTGTAAGAATGGCACCAGTGCATGAACCTCCATCAATTAGTTCCATTTTTTCAAAACTCAGTTCTTTCATAACAGAAATATTTAAGATTTTAATTTTACCTTCACGAACGAAAATAACCTTATGCAACCTCGTGCAAGCGATATAAGGCTGACCCGTTTTGAAAGATGGAAAGGCTCCAACTTTTGGCCGCACCGGCGGGCCGTAACCCAGCAGGTTTTCGACGACTCTGGCAGGGATAAATAACCCGGTGCGGCCTACTTCACGAATTTATTAATGCTCATTTCAGATAGGTTATTTTTATGAACTTATTAAAATACGACTACTAATATTTGAACGGAGAGGTGATTTCCACCTCCAGAAATATCAAGATGCATCCAAGAACAATAAGAAGAGTGCTGCAAACAGCATAATACAGCAACAAAATGTTATATGGTTTTTCATTTTTCATCCAACCAGTATAATATAGATTGTTTAAATACCTAATATTAAAAAGGAGGCCACAAAAAGCGAGAGAGCCATAAATAATTGCAAATAATCCTCCTAAAAAATTTAATAGATAAATCGAAATAATTGTTAATATAGCTAACATTGTCTCAAATATTATTTTCTTTTATTTGAAGTACCTTTTCATACAAAGTATGATAAGGTACTTATTACAAGACTACTGGTACTAATATAGTCCACCTCCAATACACCCAATTGCTAATACTCCAGCAGCCAACCACGGATTCCACATTGTAGCAATAACTGGAGTTAGTCCCGCTCCTATCGCACCTTCTGCACAACCGGACCAAGACCAGCTTCCTCCTTCAACTTCTTCCATTTTTTCAAAACTCAATTCTTTCATAACATTGTATTTTAAGATTAAAACACTAAATTCACGAACCAAAATTTACCTTACTTTGTATCGTGCAAATTACCACATAAGGCCGACCCGTTTTTGAAAGATGGAAAGGCTCCAACTCTTGGCCGCACCGGCGGGCAGTAACCCAGCAGGTTTTCGACGACTCTGGCAGGGATAAATAACCCGGTGCGGCCTACTACACGAATTTATTGATGCTCATAACCCGAACGTATTAGTGGTTTGTATTCAAAATTTCTGGTTGAATGCTTATTATAACTTTAAATTTAAGTAACCTATCCAAATAGTTGCCAAATCCTTCCCCACGAGAACAAGCGTTCCTCCTAATTTTTTATTTGCTGGCAATAAATCGGTGCTGATTGTTAAACAAATATATGATATATGTCACAAAAAATAAGACGTTTTCAACCCTTCATTAATAAAAAAAAAGATAGGCATTGATTTACAGATATTTAGAAAATGTATTTTATAACATATAATAATTATTGAAAATTTTCAATTTTGAAGGGTTACCTTTTTCTTGTTTACAGAATTAATATACTTAGACTTCTCTGAAGCAAAAAATTTTGACCGCCTTTTTACCATGTAAGAATAAATTTATTTCAGAATTGAATTTATTAATTCGACTGCAACAATGGAAGCAAAAAATGCAACTGTTTTTGCCTACTTTTAAAGCAAAAATGGATTTAATCTCTGAAATTCTGATTCTCTCGGGCGGAATCCTGGCAATAATTCTTCTGACATCGGTTTTTAAATTCAATACATTCCTTTCGCTGTTAATGGTGAGCTTGTTAATGGCCTTGACAACACTCCCGACGGCTAGCATTGTACCTGTTTTAAAGAAAGGTTTTGGAGGCACACTCGAATCCATCGGACTTATTATTATTCTCGGAACCATCATCGGCATTGTTCTCGACCAAAGTGGGGCCGCGCTAAGTATTGCCCGGTTTTTCCTGAAACGAACCGGCGAAAAGAAAGCGCCGGCTGCAATGGCAATCACTGGTTTTATGACAGGCTTGCCCATCTTTTGTGATTCAGGATTTATTGTTTTAAGCGGAATCTGCCGTTCACTGGCCCATAGTTCGAAGACAGCAATAACTGTGATGGCGCCGGTTTTAGCTGTTTCGTTGTATGGGGTACATTGCCTTGTTCCGCCGCACCCCGGCGCAACCGCCGCAACCAGTATTATTGGTGCGCCCATCGGAAATGTGATTCTACTGGGAACACTTGTTGCTATTCCCGGAATTATTGCTGCTTATTATTTTATCCGCTTTCGCTCCCGGAAAGTTTCCTTTACTGCCTTATCAAATGATTCTTATGAGCAGCCAGAAGTTCCAATGCCTGCTGCTCCTCTGGCATTTTTGCCGATCCTGGTTCCGCTTGCAATGATTACACTAAAGTCGGTTTTTTTCATGGTTTCAGACTTACCCGAAGATTCGTTCCTGAAAATAGTTATTGGTTTTGCAGGCGATCCTGTCATTGCACTTTTATCCGGATGTTTTGTGGCTTTTCCATTGCTCCGGAATTTTAATATCAGTCAGTGGAACAAGCTGCTCGATACAGCCATCGAAAAGGCAGGGCCAATACTGATAGTAACTGCTGCAGGTGGAACTTTTGGCGCGGTTATTAAAGAATCAGGAATTGTAAACAACCTGGGACAATTGGTGGCAACGCTCGGGTTGGGCCTTTTTATTCCGTACATCATAGCAGTTTTACTGAAAACCTCACAGGGGTCGTCAACCATTGCAATAATTACCGCGGCTTCCATTGTAGCCCCACTTTTGGATAGCCTCGGGCTGTCGGACGAATGGGGCAAAACGCTGGCAATACTTGCAATGGGTGCAGGTTCCATGATGTTGTCGCACGCCAACGACAGCTTCTTTTGGGTGATCAGTAAATTCTCGGGAATGACACCATCCGAAACCCTGCGCTATTATTCACTGCCAACGGTAGTGTTAAGCGTGGTTTCGTTCCTGATGATAAGTTTGCTGGCAATGGTAATTTAAGCTACCTCAAGGCTTTTCTTTGATTTTCGGTAGAGGTAAGTATTAAAGATGTTCCTTTTTGCAAAACGCAATTGTTTGTCAGAATTAATCATTTTTACATAAACACTTTTAGGAACGCCAAAGTATTCATAAGTTGTTCCGTCAACAAAAGAAATTTCAAGCAAAAGTCCTTTGTGTTTGAAATCGGCGATACCCGATTCATAGGAAGTGTTGTATTCTTCTATATTTGAAGCTATTGTCTCGGGAGCAATACTCACCAGAAAATGATATGCATCAATAATTTGGCGGCTTTTTATTTCAGCCTCTGTTGCCAATTCGTCACCTTCAGAAAACTTATCAGGATGCCACTCTTTTACTAAACTTCTATAGGTAGTTTTTAGCGTTTTTAGATCTGTGTTGGGTTCAACATTAAATAACCGTTTGTATTCATTGATACGCTTCATGGATGTTTCTTTTATAAATAACTAATTAACTGACTATTTAGGGCATTATTGCTCCTTTTTTCTCTAAATCAGCCGCAAAACTAAACAATTATAAAGTTCTGAATGCTAAGCAAATATTAATTTATCAGAATAGTATATGTCTGTCTTGTTAAATACCTATATTTATGTCTCAAAAAAATCAAAACTCAACTGTATGAAACGATCAGTAAAAATCATTCTTGTAATTGTGGTTATTGTATTGGCAGCCGGAGCTTATTTCGGGTATCAGTTTTACAAGATCATTGCGGGAAGCGAACCGTTATCAGGAAAACAAGACAATATTCCAGAAACAATAGCCTCAATGCCGCCCATTACGACTGGCGATGCAGATTGGACAAACTGGAGAGGCGCAAACTTTGAAGGGAAAAGTACAACCAAGGGCATTAAGACCAATTGGTCGAAAGGCCTGGAAAAGTTATGGCACGTGAATTACCTGTGTCAGGACAAAGCCACGGCTTCATGGGCAGCGCCGGTTGTTCACGGAAACCGGTTGATAGTTCCGGGCAGGGACGATAAAAATGATTTGGTATTTTGTATTAACCCGGATAACGGAGAACTGATTTGGATGGGATCTTATGAAGCGGAGGCAGCAAGCAGCCACGGACCCGGCTCGCGTGCCACACCATTTATAAGTGAAGATAAAGTGTACACTTTTGGCCGAAGCGGTTACCTGGCCTGCTGGCAACTGGAAGACGGCAAACTCCTTTGGCGAAAAAATGTTAAGGATGTGGGCGGCGCTGAACCAACATGGGGATTTTCGACCACACCGCTTGTTTTCGAAAATATGGTAATTGTTCAGGGTGGCGGCACTGCTTTGGTTATTGCTTACGACAAATTAACAGGCGATCTGCTCTGGAAATCGATGGAAGGTGAAGCCGGTTATTCTGCCGCAATCACAATGAATATAAATGATGAAGCGAAACTCCTGATTTATCATGGCACAGGTCTTTCCTGCCTGAATACAGATGGGAAATTGTTATGGACTGCTCCATGGCTGACTGACTATAACGTAAATGCAACGACGCCAATCGTTTTCAACGATATTGTATTTCATACTTCAGGATACAAAATGGGTTGCGAGGCTCTCCAGGTCACAGAAGACGGATTTTCAGTACTTTGGAAGAACAATCTGATGGAAGCACAACATTCAGATCCGATACTGATTGATGGCTACATTTACGGATATTCCGGCGAAAGTTCCAGAAATAACGGCCAGTTTAAATGCATTGAATTGGCCAGTGGAAAAGAAATGTGGAGCACAAATAAGCTTGGTCAGGGAACATGTACCTTTGTGGATGGACATTTGGTTTGTCTTGATATCAAAGGGAATTTATTCCTGATTAAACCCGATCCTTCAAAATTTATAAAAGTGGGTGAAATAGCATCTGTAATAGAAGATGTAAAACATCCGGCATGGACGGTTCCGGTTATAGCCAATGGCAAACTGTATATCCGCTATTTGCAACAGTTGGTTTGCTATAAATTAGATTCTTGAA
>JBBQUX010000157.1:0-5323 GCA_038212135.1 Bacteroidales bacterium
CATTTTTTAAGTTTTATTTTGGAAATGTTAACTTGTAACAGTTTTGGGATTGATTTAATGACAGACTATTTATCAAATTTCGATTCAATACTTAATGAGAATGAAATAAATGAAATACTTGACTTGTATATCCTTAAAAAATCCCAAAATCAATTAACTGCAAACCCTAAAAATGGCATTCAACTCCAACTCTTTAATTATTCTTCATAATATCTTATGGGTGTTAGATAATATTTTACAAAATAAAGCATATAGCCCTGGTAAAAGTGCAATAAGCTTTATTTAAACATTATGCATATTTAGTTATTCCTTAATGATCTTTTTAAATTCAACATTCTTTCCATTTTCAAGTTTAACAACATAAACGCCTGGAGCAAAATTACCCGTCTGTACAGTAGTTATTTCAATAAAATTCCCTTTCAATAAAACCTGTCCCAAATCATTTAAAACTTCAAAGTTGATTATATTTTTATTCCCTTCCATTTCTATTGTTAGTTCATTTGAGACCGGGTTGGGATATACCTGGATTGTTTTTTTATGATCTGTAATTCCAATTCCTGTATTCAAAACACTGATCATATTTGAAGTGTCGGAACTGCAATTCATTAGAGTTATAAGTGTAAAATATTCGCCATTTTCAGTAACTGTGTAATCCTGATTCGTGGCGCCTGTTATTAAACCATTCTGATTATACCACTGATTACCTGAAGTAGCGTCGGATTGTAGAATACTTCCTGCCAGGTTAATAAGAGGTGTTACCGGGATATTGTTTACAGTAATGGGCAAATCCGAAACTTCGCCATCTCCACACGAATTATTTCCTTTCACAGAGATTGCACCTAACACATCGGATGTTCCAAAATCTATCAAAATACTGTTGGTTGAACTTGTTCCTGTTACACCGCTCGGAATAGTCCAAAGGTAAGATGTGGCATTTGCAATTGCAGGTACGGTATAAGGTACCTGCTTTTGACCCTGGCAAACAATTTCTGCACCTGCTATCGATCCTGCATTGGCAGGGTATAGGTTTACTGTCACAGCCAAACCAGATGATGCGCCATCTCCGCAGATGTTTTGACCTTTTACAGAAATATTCCCGGAAACAGCAATTGCGCTGTAATCAACTGTAATAGAACTTGATGTGCTTGTTCCTGTTGCCCCTTCGGGCAAGGCCCATACGTATGACATGGCATTTGAGAATCCTGTTGCCGTGTAAGTTACTGATTTCTGATCTTTACAAACTGTTATTGCACCAGCAATTGTTCCTGATCCTACAGGAGCCATTACCACAACTTTGCACGTATCACGCAATCCTCCATCCTTAGTCTGAATGAATATGTCGACATTTCCAGGTGAAACAGCATAGATTTTAGAATTAGCAGCATAAGCAATACTGCTATTTGAACTTGTCGCTGAATACGAATTGTCACTTACAAAGGCTGGTGAAACTAAAACATTAATGCTTATTGAATCTCCCTGGCAAAGAGTAACCAGTTTCGGTGTTATTGCAACATCTGTAGCTTTTACATACTGATAAGCACCAATACTAACACTATCTATCCTTATTATTCCTCTTTGATCTGCCGTTCCCAGGTAAATTGGATTGCCATTACTTTTTGCCGGATTATTTGGGACGTTTTTTAATTTCATCGTGGGAGTATAGCTGCCGTTGTACGCGAGGGAGTCTAGCCATGTCGAACAGGCTGGGATGTTGTTTGAAATTATACTTTCTTTATTGGCACTGAGTAAGGTATTACCCAGGATGCAATACTGAGCAGAAATGTGTGTATCAGCTAATAATGAAGTGTTAAAACTTGGAACAATCGAATTATCAAATGTAAAAGCCCATGTAAAATTAGATGAATTACTAAGAGTAAAATTACCACTGATAGTGGAATTTGAGACGTTCGATGAAGTTTCCCTGACGTTAATTCTTCCAAGTAGAGTAGAATTATTCATGTTTAAAGTTGAATATTGAGCTTCAATATCGCTATTATGTCCTATATTATTAAATATACTGCTATTTTCAATTTTGATTGTGGAATATCCTGCCATTATTGCTTTCCCTAGCCCAAATGAACCATTATTGTTAAAAATATTGCATTTATCAATTTTTAGTTGAGCAAATGTTATTGAGACCCCGGCTCCGTATCCATTTGCCTGTATATTGAATATACCTCCGGTTGTTATTAAGGTTTGCTCGATAAGATTACCAAAAATAGTACTACTTTTTATTGAAATATCCATCGGTATTTCCTGCCATGACCACCTGTTTGCAATTCCTCCACCACCATTCCATGCGGAATTGTTTGTTATTTTACAATTCTGGATCAATACTTTAGGACATGACAAGTAAATACCCCCGCCGTTATCATCTTTTTTATAAGCATAATATCCAGGAGTTGAGCCATTAGTTGAACAACTTGCCCTTCCATCACGAACTGTAAATCCATCTATAATTGCAGTCCCGCTAATGTCAACCACATGGTAACTATTGTCAATTGTTTCATTTGGGATTCCTATTTCACCGCTTAATATGGTCTCATGATTTAATATATCACGCTTAGTTGTATCAGTTCCATAACAAGTTTCAGCATACCCACCTAATATTCGGACTCTATTTAAAATAAATGATTTATTCCTGTCTAAATTAGTGGTTGGTTTATAGATACCTTCTGAGAGATAAATATTTACTATTTGATTTCCTTGTCGAGTATTTAAAATCCCCAGCAATGTTTGAAAATCTATTGCCTTTTCCCAAGATTTACCGTCATTATAAATTGAAGCATTGGCTTTCACAAAAAATGGCCCGGAATCATTCCAAACAGTAACATTAATTGTATCAGTTAATGTTGTTTCTGCAACTAACTTTCCAATTATATTACAATTCCCCTGTTTGATTAAAGTCACCAAACCATTTGAGTTAACGGTTGCAATAGATGTATTTGTACTAGTCCAAACAATACTTTTATTTGTAGTATTCCATGGCATGAATCTGTATTTCAAGCTGTAAGTATAATTTGGATACCCAACAATACTATCATCTATGATGGCAAGAGAACCTGCCAATATATTATTCCCACAACTTGTTAAATACGGAAATTTTATTGTTTTTATTAAAGTTTCATTTGGTATTTTCCATCCCAACTTAATTTTATCCGTATAAACTGAATCATAATGCAGAATCTTAAAAAAGTATTTTTTACCGGCAATTAAATTCTGAGACGATATATTTTGATTCCAATCAGCTTGAGCATACAAAACATTGCTTTTCAATTGTGCATCTGTTTCTGATGAATCGGGACTTAACCAAAACTGTGCAACATTATCAGAGGCAAAATAAAAAGAGTAATTACCACTAACGCGGGGGAGAATATATCCTTTAATTCTTGACAAGAAATGATCCATACCTGTTGAATAGTCTGGGGTATTTACAGAATCCAATTTAATTATCTGATTTGGTATTAAAGCATCCATTAAAGCAAAATCATTGATAAATTGATTATTATATATTTCCCAATCAACACCATATTGCATACCTGCAATTAGAGGTGTTGTAAAAGTTATTGAATTTACCCATTCACTAGATGAGCCAACACAATTTGCCTGAACTTGCACTACATAAGTTTCAATTGAAAACAAGTTTGTAATGGTAAAAATTGGAATATTTATATTATTAACTACTGTCCATACTGAGTCTTTAATAGACTTGTATCTTAAATTCCATAATGTTTCTGTACCTTGAGGTATCCATTTAAGTTGAGCTTCTGTTGCCTTTACGTATACTGCGTTGAAATTACTCGGAGCAGAGCAGGTTTCCTGAAAATAAAGTTGAATTGCAGGTACTGTAGTAACTAAAGTTCCCAAAGGAGGTATAGTTGGATCTATATCTATTGCAGGATTACCCCCGGATTTACAAAAAATACCTTTGTTGGAAGAGTTTAAATATGAAGAATAATAGGTATGAGCAGGTGTATACCAATATGTGTTTTCATCAATGGCTATTATTATATTGCTTGTTCCGTCATATAAAAAAGGGGTTTGCAATAATATGTCCATCCACCCTGTTGAAGTTGAATGAGTGATTGTATCATCAAAAACCAAGTTCAAATTTGTAATTGACTCCCAGTCAGTACCAGAAGAAAAAGACGTTTTGGTAGTGTGCCTTATATAAATTTTCCAGTCATTGCTATTTACAAAGCTGGTCTGATTATTAAAATGGTAACGTAATCTTGTGATACTTCCCAAAGTAGAATTATAACCACTCGTTATTAGCTCATCTTTGGTAATTATCTGTTGTGAATACGAATACATAGTATTAGTGAAAATAGGAATGTTGATTTGACTCGCAGCGCCATTGCCAATCTGAACAGTTTGAGCCCAACTATGCATCACTATAAAAAAGGTAAATGGAATAAGTAATATTTTTTTCATAAAGAATTGAATTAATACGATTATGGTCAGTTTCATTAATTTATTTTGTAATATGATACTTTATATCATGTTAATCAGTTTCATGCGGCTTAATGTATTAGTCATTGTTAAAAAAAAATCTGCTTTTCTTTGGTTTTTATGGCGGCAAGTTTCGGTAAACTAATTTTTTTATGACCTTAAACACAATATTTACATCCTGAACCTGTATTAGGTAAATGCCGGTAGAACCAAACGAATCAAATACAAACATCTATTCTGTTTATATCTTTAATGCGAATTAGTAATACCAAAAATAAAAAATTAAAATAAATTTTGCTATTAATAAGAGTGCCTTTTCTGTAGAGTAAGCTATCTAAAATATGTTGATTGAAACGCTACATTAAATTGTATTTCCAAAGTAGTTAGCAACCATTTTCGTAAATTAAGCGGGTTTTGCAAAAGTGGTACGAATGATTGTCTGTACACTTTTTGATAAAAGAAGAAAAGTAAACAACCCTAACGTCCAATAAAACTATCAAAAGCCCTAAGGAAGTAGAAATAGAGAGGGTGTACAATAATTAATATTCAATAAAGCACATTGCTCTGGTAAAAGTGCAAAGAGTTTTATTTTAAACTTTCCTGCTTTTCCGGGATAGTTCAAAGATGCAAAATTATTTTTGGTAGAAAAGATAATCATGCAAAAACCTACTTTCACTATTCACTCCCGATAGCTATCGGGATCGTTATTCACTATTCACTCCCCAAAACACACGCAGGCAGTGCCGGATGGCTGCCAGGTCGCAAATTTTTGTCACGGTATTTGCAGAAAAGCAAATACAGCATGCCGCGCCAAAAATTGGCGCCCTGTCATCCACCGGAATTTACTTTACATAATAGGCTCTTATGGTCT
>JBBQUX010000158.1:0-5199 GCA_038212135.1 Bacteroidales bacterium
GTTTGGCAAGCGTAATAATTACAGGTTAAGGGATTATCATCGCCTCGATCTCAGTTTTAATTTTACCCGACCACGCAAAAAAGGCACGGAAGTATTTAGTATTGAACTTTATAACGTATATAACCGCATGAATACTTTCGCCTTGTTTTATGAAAAGGATCGGAAAACAGGTGAAATCAGACTGTATTCATTAACACTTTTCCCTTTTCTTCCATCATTTAGCTGGAGTTATAATTTCTGAACCAATTATCCCCCACTGCATCCCCAAACCCTAACCCCCAACTCCCAAACCCTCAAAAAACCTATCTTTGTAAAAACTCCCTCAAAGCGTGGCACTCCGTTTTTTCCGAAAAGACGATAAAAAAGAACTGCTTTCTCTTCCTGATGAGCAGCTGGTAGCCCGCTATATGCGTACGCATGAGAAAGAAATTATTGGCGTGCTTTACGAACGTTACACCCACCTGCTGTTTACAGTTTGTTATAAATACTTAGGCAACGATGCTGAGGCTGAGGATACCGTGATGCTGGTATTCGAAAAACTTTTCGATCTGCTGAAAAAGTCAGAAATCAACAATTTTAAAAGCTGGATTTATACCATTACCAAAAACGAATGCCTGATGCAACTGAGGCACAGGAAAACAGGTGAGCGGGTAAAAGAAGTGAACCTGAAAAAACTGGACGGGGAAATTATGGAATCCACGGAGCTTGATCATCTGTTATATGATGGAAATGGCTCCGGGGAACACCGCATACGCTGCCTCGAAACAGCCATAACCGGTTTGAGTTCAGAACAAAAACAATGCATTGAATTGTTTTACCTGGACGAAAAATCGTACCGCGAGGTGGAACAAATCACAGGATATACCTACAACGAAGTTAAAAGCCACATACAAAACGGCAAACGCAATCTGAAGCAAATAATGGAAAGGATGGAACGCTATGAATGACAGAAGTAATAAGTCGTCGGCCCTTTTTACGCCCTCCGGTTGCCTGACGGGTGATGCTTTGATGCTTTTTGTAACCGGCTCGTTGAAAGGTGTTGAGCTTGCCATTGCAAATCAGCACATTACAGAATGTCCATTGTGTGCCGATGCTGCCGACGGACTCAGGATGTGGCTCGCCGAAAACAAAACAGATAAAACTTCTGTTCCTGATTTAAAAAAGCTACCGGATTCGCCAGTGTCTGTTGTTACTTCTATTAAAAAAGCAAATGCGGAAAAAGCACTTCTAAATCCCCTTGATGAATTCCATACACGAACCGATTTATTAAATGAGCGGATAAAGCAACGCCTGCATGCCCATGCATTGATTGAAGAAACCGAACGCAAACGCCTGTCGTACAAGCCTTTTGTCTGGCTTTCGGCAGCTGCAACTCTTGTGCTTTTTATTGGTGGTTTTTATGTGGTTTGGATACAAAACCAGTATGATAAACAGAAACTGGCCCAAAAGGAAGAAGACACAATGGAACTATTTGAGCAAATGGAGGATTCCTTAATAAAACCTGCATCGGATACTGCTGATATCTACATTTTAGCCTTGAATAAAAAGAGCAAAGCCGAAGAGAAGCAGTCTCTAAATCTTGTTTCATCAGACAATGAGGGAATTGCATCTGATATTGGCTTTTTTAATGAATACCAGTTGATGGAGAACGTTCCTGCGAAAAACAAACAAGCTACAACTGAAGATGAAGAGAATCTGCCTGCTTATGCCGGCCAGCCCGAAAAGGCAGATACTTCAGGTATTTACAACATGAATGAGCCGACTGCGGTTTCGGGAGTTGTTGTGACTGCTTTGGGCATCAGCCGGGAGAAAAAATCGCTGGGTTATTCAACTCAGGACAAGAAAAACGTGGAAGCCGTTACTACCAGGGAAATGAAAGGGATAAAGATCCGGACATTAGATGAAATAGAATCTGAGGAAGATGACGCTACCGTATTTACTATAGTAGAACAAATGCCTGTATTTCCTGGCGGACAGGAAAAAATGCTGGATTTTCTCTCTGAAAATCTCAAATACCCCGATTCAGCAAAAGAAAGCGGCATACATGGAACGGTTTATATTTCGTTCGTGGTGCGCAAGGATGGCACGATTTCGGATGTTAAAGTTTTAAGAAGCATTGGAGGAGGTTGTGACGAAGAGGCTGTGCGTGTTGTAAAAAAAATGCCCCACTGGAAACCTGCTACCCAAAGAGGGAAAAAAGTAGATGTTGTGTTTACTATTCCGGTAGTGTTTAAACTGGATTAGTCCTTTACGTATTCTTACTATGTACAAAGATTTTCTTTGTGACAGGTACCACTAACTATTTCAACAAATTTCTTTAAAAACCATTACTTTTGTTAATGCCAATTTGTTAACCCATACCATTTCTTTTTATGAAGCCAGTATTTACCCTTTTTTACAGTTGCATTGCAATAGGACTAATTGCTTTCGGATTTCCGCATAAAGCAGATGCACAGGTCGTTATAAATGAATATTCCTGTTCAAATTTCGACAGTTTTCAGGACGATTTCCAGGAATATGGCGATTGGCTCGAATTGTATAATCCCGGAAGCAGTGCCGTTAACCTTTCAGGGTATTTCCTGAGCGATAATCCATCTGCACCGCAGAAATGGCAAATCCCAAACGGGGCTTTAATTCCCGCCAGCGGATTCCTAAGGTTCTGGGCATCGGGTCGAAACCTGGCAAACCCCGTAAATTTTCACACCAGTTTTAAATTTACTCAAACTAAAGCAACACCTGAATTCATTGTTTTTGCTGATCCGTCAGGTGTAATCATCGACCAGCAGCAACTTTCTATTACTCAAAAAGGACATTCGAACGGACGGAAACCCAATGGCGGAGCCGAATGGAAAGTGTTTACCTTACCAACACCAGGAACTTCGAACTCTACTACTGCTTATTCACGCTATACTGAAAAACCAGTTATGAGCGTTTCGGGTGGCTTTTATAACGATGGTTTCTCCGTGAGTTTCAGTACCGGCGAACCAAACTCCAAAATACGTTATACTATCAATGGCAACGAGCCGGTTGCGACTTCGGCTCAATATACCAGTCCTGTTTCGGTAAGTGCCACAAAAATCCTGAAGGCCAGGGTTTTTAGCAATGATGCCACCATTCTTCCGGGTTTAATTGAGTTTAACACCTATTTTATCAACGAGAATTTTACATTGCCTGTAGTTTCTATAGCAGCCAATGATCTGACTACTCTTTTAAATGGAAACGGGAACATTACCCCCTGGGGTTCCATTGAATATTATAATGCAGCCAAAGTTAGAACTACAATGGGCTACGGAGAGTTCGACAGGCATGGGCAGGATTCGTGGGTTCATCCGCAGCGAAGCCTCGATTATAAAATGCGAGACGAATGCGGGTATAATTACGCCTTACTCGAAAAACTGTTTTCGGATACCGAAAGGCAGGAATATCAGAAAGTTATTCTTCGGGCTTGTGGCGATGATAACTATCCCGGAATTGACTCAAGTGCCCAGGTACGTGATGATTTTGTTCAAACCGTTTCGGTAAAAGCAGGAATGAGTCTCGATGAGCGCAAATCGGCACGGTGTATCATTTTTGCAAACGGTCAGTACTGGGGCGTTTATTCCATTCGCGAAAAGCCAAACGATCATGATTTCACCAAGTACTATTACGACCAGGAAAAATATGATTTGTATTACCTGATGCTTTGGGGAAGCACCTGGGCCGAATATGGCGGCCAGCCTGCTTTCGACGACTGGAACGCCCTTTACAGCTATATCATGACTCATAATATGGCAATTCAATCGAACTATGATTATGTTGAATCGCAGTACGATCCAACAAGCCTTACCAACTATATGCTTCTCAACTCATTCGTGGTATGTTCCGACTGGCTCAACTGGAATGTTGGCTGGTGGAAGGGAACCAATCCTAACGGCAGTCATAAACGCTGGGGATATATGCTCTGGGATGAAGATGCTACTTTTGGACATTACATCAATTATACCGGGATTCCGGCCCAGGATCCATATGTGACTCCCTGTTTCCAGGAAGATATTACCGGTTCGTCCGATCCCGAAGGACACGTGAAAGTGCTGAACAAGTTAATGCAGAATCCTGGCTTTAAGCAGTATTACATTTCGCGGTATGCCGATCTGCTGAATACCGCTTTTAAGCCTTCGAATATGATACCGCTCTTCGACAGCCTTGTTGGCCTGATTGCTCCCGAGATGCAGAGACATTGTACCCGCTGGGGAGGCAATGTTTCGCAATGGAACGAAAATATGCAGAAAATCCGCAATTTTGTTTACACAAGGTACAATGTGGTCTCAGCCGGCATTAACGAATGTTATTCGGTAACAGGCCCATATCAGCTGGTTGTAAATATGGAGCCACAGGCAGCCGGCCAGGTACAGGTTAATTCGCTTATATTGAGTAATTTGCCATGGTCGGGTAATTATTATGGAGGAATGGATACAAAACTATCGGCCATTGAAACAAACCAGCAATATAAATTCGCTCATTGGACGGTGAATAACAATGTTATTTTGCCTTTTGATACAGCGCAAAATATCAGGTTAAAATTAACTTCGGCTGATACTGTTACGGCTGTATTTATACCCAGGGTTTTTTCTGATTCGTTGGTTATAAACGAAATAAATTACAATTCCGCACCCGAATTTGATCCCGGCGACTGGGTTGAATTGTACAATCCGATGGATCATCCGGTTGATGTGTCTGGATGGGTTTTTAAGGATGAAGACGATCTTCACGCCTATACTTTTGCTTCCGGAACGCAAATTCCGTCGAAGGGATATATGGTTATCGCTTTCGATATGACGACTTTTCACAATTTATTTCCCGCGGTTACCAATTATGTTGGACCCATGGGATTTGGATTTGCCGGAGGAGGCGAACTGTTAAGGGTTTTCAATAATACAGGAACTCTGATAGATACCGTTCATTATGATGATGTTGCACCCTGGCCAACCCGACCCGATGGACTAGGAGCCACGCTTGAATTGTTATCGCCTGACCTTGATAATGCCATGGGCCAAAACTGGAAGGCAAGCGGAATAAATACACACGGTACACCCGGAGCCGAAAATAGCATTAATGTGGGTTTCGAAGAGTTTGTGGCAGCAGAAAAACTTTCACTAACCATTTATCCTAATCCCTTAAGTACCGCAGCCACCATAAAAATTAATTCCACTCAGGCGATTG
>JBBQUX010000159.1:0-5196 GCA_038212135.1 Bacteroidales bacterium
TCTGAAAATCGTTCCTGACACACTGCACCTGAACAATGTTTTAGGTTTGCTGCCCGGCCTCGATACATCTGTTACCGTTATACTTGGAGCGCATTACGATCACCTGGGAAAACGCGGGGAGAAAACAATTTATTACGGTTCTGACGATAACGCTTCGGGGGTAGCCGGACTGCTGGCTTTAGCCGAAATGTGGACCGAAAGTAGTATCGTTCCGCCTTGTAACATCCTGTTTGCATCATGGACCGCCGAAGAAAAAGGCCTCATTGGCAGTAATTACTTTGCCGCCAACCTTACATCGCCCGAAAAGGTGAAATTGTATATCAATATGGATATGATTTCGCGAAGCGTTAAGGAAGATACTGCCGCACGCCAGCTAAGCATTGGAACGCGAACAACCGATGAATATATCAGGAAAATAGCACGGGAAAGCAATTCAACGCTCCAAAAACCATTTGAACTCGATTTATGGGATGTTACCGGCCATTCAGGTAGCGATTATGCGTCGTTTACTGCAAAAAATATCCCGATTATGACGTACAATACCGGCCTTCACGACGATTATCATACTCCCCGCGATATTACGGCAAGTGCTGATCTGATTAAAATGGGTGATGTGCTGAAGGTGGTGAATGGGTGTTTGGAAAGTTTTATGGAGACAATGATCAAAAAGTAGAGTGCCGTGGAAAGCCCAGTTACAACCTTCCATCTGCTGTCAATCTTATGCTGACTGATGTTGTTCAGCTTGTCATGCTGAGCGATTTCGAAGCACTATAACTTCTCATTCTTCTTTTCATATTGATTTTTATTATTGAAATTATTCTAAATGAATGAGCTAAGAGAAACTTACATATTAACCCCCTCAAAACTTATGAATAGCCGGGCTTCGTTTTTTTACAACTTTTTTATGTTAATGCCCTACGGGCAATGTTCCTATTGCAGATTTTCTTTTATTGATATTGAAGTCCTACGGACTATAGCAGATAGTCAGGTGCTCCAACATTCAACACCAATTCTATCGTCATTAGGTTGAACAGCCACCGTTATTCCTACCTCACTTACAATTGGGGAAGTTATTTTGAAAGTTTCACTAAAGCATTTCGCCGGTTCTAAAAATTTCTTTCAATCCCCTGAAATCAGAGCTTCCTTTTTGGCATGGGACTTTCCTTTTGTCTGTTCTTTAAAAGCAATTGCTTGTCAGGGGTCTCAATAATACTCAGAGGATGCATGTTCAAGAAGTCTCCGGGGTAAAGAAAAAACTATCAGGATTTCGATACAGCTGCAATTGCCTCCAATATGCGGTTATACGTTTGTTTTTAATACTTCAGTATTGTTTTATTTATGTGGTATGTTTCATTCTGTATGTGAATAATATAGAATCCATCAGGTAAAAAGCTCAGGTTAAGATTTTCATTTTCTGAGCTGATAATTCCCGTTGCGGAAACCCGTCCTGTGGGGTCATAAATAATGTACTTTTTACCAATCATATCACTTTTGGTCGATATTCTAATTGAATTGGCAAACGGGTTTGGAAGAACTTCCAATAGAAAATCATACTTTTTTTTATGTTCCGCATTGAGCATAAAACAGTCTAAAACATCGGCATAAGGATTAATTGCATCAAATATCTCTTTTTCAACGGTATAAAAAGCAGATTGATTATTTGTTTGATATCCAACTCCACAGCCGTTTGTAATGAAAACCAAGCCAAGCTTTCGCGTAGTATCTAAATAGGCATCACTTACTAAACCATAAGCTTCGCCAGGGTGTCCAAACATTGATTGACTGCTTTCTAATACAACATCAGCGTTTGGAACATTGAGGATACGATGAATTCCCAGCCCCCAGCTGTTAAATAAGCCGTAATAGTTATTCCCATTAATTCCCAAATAAGTCCATTCATTTTTTAACATCATCATCACTAAAGCCGGGGTAAGGATAGTTATCCCATTATGCTCACCATAATTTAACAACATCATAAATATTTTACTCAGGTCAGAACCGCTGCATCGTAAGCCACCCTGAGGAGCGAATCTTGCACCATTGGTTCCAGGGATGTATCCTGACAGATTGGTATAAACCGGTTGAACTCCCTGATAATCGTCAGCCTGGGCTGTCCAGATGCCATACTGCTTCCGGTAAAGTACGGCTACATTATCAATATTATTTATATGATTAACATTGAAACTACCACTTATATTCATTGGAATTAAAATAGTATTCCTGCAATATTCATCAAAACGTTGTCCACTTATTTTTTCAATCAGAGTCCCAAGAATCACAAAATTCAGGTTTGAGTAAGTAAAATAAGAACCAGGTGAAGTGTTGTTAAAATTTGACATACTGTAATAAGCACCTCCCATAGTTAATAGTTCGATGAGATTGGGCATCGAATTTTGGCTGTATGTGGCGGTTAAAAAAGCATTGTAGGTATTACCATCGATGATGGAGGACTTATGCGATAATAGCATTCTGGGTGTAATAATGATGTTGGGGAAATATGGGTTCCTAACCGTGTAACCTAAAATGTTGCTGATATTGTCATCTAACTGAACCAATCCATCATCAACAAGGCTTAAAAATGCAATAGCGGTTATGGTTTTTGACACGCTGGCTATGCGGAATAATGTACTATCGGTTACAGGGATTCCTCTGCCAAAATCTGCTGTCCCAAAAGGTATATGATGTACTATTTGATTGGAACAATATACTGTAACAACACCGCCCATTAAATCGTTTTGTTGCTGAATCTGACTTATATCGGCAGATAATTGTGCTAAACCCCTTATCCCAAGGGAGAAAAAAAGGAAAAACAATAAATTTTTGTACATGATCACACCTGTTTTTTATGATGACAACAACATTTTTTCACAAATATATTAAAATAATAGTTTACGAAAACTTACCTATATTGCCACTTTTTTAACTATCCCCGTTGATTTAGAGATACTTGAATCTCATTTATCAAATTCCATTTCTTTTATATTCAGGATATTTTTGCAAAACCAACAAGCGACACCTATCAGTAAGAAAATAAACGCAACCCCAAACTTAAAAATAAAATAACATCTTCAAACCTTCTGCTCAAACTTCCTCACCGTATATTTTTCCAATGCCTTCATGTTTATTTCAACGCCTATCCCCGGACCGGTTGGGACTGTAATGGTGCCATCCGAATTTAAGTTAAACAAAGGTTCAACTATATCTTCGGTATAGTATTTCTTGTTTGGCGAAAGATCGCTTGGCAGCTTGAAATTAGGCAGCGAAGCTAATGCCACATTGCCTGCACGGCCAATTCCGGACTCAAGCATTCCGCCATGCCATACCGGAATATTCATCGAAGCACAATAATCGTGGATTTTAATTGATTCGGTATAACCGCCAACGCGTCCAGGCTTAATATTTATAATGCGGCAACTGCCCATTTCGATGGCAGCCCGTGTATCTCCCAGTGAGTGAATGCTCTCGTCGAGGCAGAGATCGGTTTTAATTTCGCGTTGTAGTTTTGCATGGTCGAAAATATCATCGTAACCCAAAGGTTGCTCAATAAGCGAAAGCTTGTACTCATCCATTTTTTTGAAAACAGGAAGATGATCAAGGGTATAAGCCGAATTGGCATCAACCTGCAACAACATATCAGGGTATTCGCGGCGCAGGGCTTCAATGAATTGCAGGTCGCGGCCAGGGGCAATTTTAATTTTAATACGCTGATAGCCTTCTTTCATATATTTCTCCATCACATGAAGCAAATCAGGAACCGTGTCGCTTATTCCCAGGCTTACACCTACTTTTATTTTTTCCTGTGTTCCGCCCAGCATTTTCGACAATGAAATTCCTTTTGATTTTGCGAAAGCATCGTACAAAGCAGCTTCCAGACCGGCCTTGGCCATCATATGGCCACGAACTTTCGCATAGCTGGCAATGGCGTCTTCAACACAGCTTAGATCTTTGCCAAGGATAGCCGGTATGAGGAAATCGTTGAGAATGTGCCATGCTGTCGGCACCGTTTCGTACGAATAAAAAGGTGTTTCTTCGGCCACGCATTCGCCCCAGCCGGTAACGCCTTCGGCATCCACACGCACCATAATATGCTGTTCGTCGTATTCGGTTCCCATCGAAGTTACAAATGGAGTTACCAGTATCATTTTGGTGTGGCGGAGTTCGATGCGGTCTATTTTCATAATGATTTGTTTTTTTTGATTGCCTTAGAGACGTGCGATCGCACGTCCTTACTACGGCAATTCAATATTATTTTTTGTTTAAAGATGTACGATCCTGCCTTTCATCACCCTCAGTACCGGAAAGGGTTCACCCGTTTTCAGTAAATGAGCATATTGTTTATACGTTACCAGGCCAAGCATTGATTTTGGCTCGAGTGCCAACACAATCATATTCCCTTTCATCTGATTAGTAGGGATATACAAATATCCGGAAGCTGTAATTTCACCGGGAAAATAGGTAGTTTCAACAATCGGGTTAACAATAATGTCTCTCTCAAAATCGATGGAATCAATGCTGGTAATTGTGTATTGTTCAATTTTAAGACCTTTTTGCAGTTTAAAATCCGAGGTAATCAACGCATGTTTACCAGCCCACTCCACTAATTCTTTGTTCTGTTTCGGAATCAGGTACCCGGCAGGTTTCGCTACGTCAGAAACCGGTTTTACAACAGGACGGTAATCATTAACAATTACAGTGGTATCCGATTGGGTTGAATATGAAAAAAGTGGAAGAGTAAGCTTTTGACCATTTCTTACATGCTCCGATTGTATTGAAACTTTTGGATTCGATTTCCCTGAAACAAGTGCTTTTCGCGATGCTGTCACCAATTTTTTAATTTCATTTTTATGTAGATACACATATTCGAGCATCGCGCGCATACCTTGCATCTGGCCTTCCGACCTGTGTTTTATATTTTCAATGTACATATCCGTCCCGTTCATTCCTTCCTGTATAAACGAAAGTGTATTTTGAATCCCTAAACTCTGCCTGCCGTCGTTGATATCAAAAGTACTGTGACGGATGTAATCCAGTTCGGGCGGTCCACCCGGGCAGTACATAAACGAACTGAAATTATTGATGCTTAGCGATTTCAAAACATAGGGTAATACGCCTGAATTCGAAAAATCCCTGATTGTTTCCGAAACATTCGGATTAGTGGTTGCTCCCAGCGTTACATCGGCATTTTTACGGTAACCG
>JBBQUX010000160.1:0-4844 GCA_038212135.1 Bacteroidales bacterium
ACCCATTGGCCGGGTATAACCCAGCTCGCGGCGTTGTGTTCAGTCAATCAAAGATACAATCTAAAAGCAATTCACAACATTCTAACTGTTGGTTCACCTACTCGATTGTTGTGTTCAGTCAATCAAAGATACAATCTAAAAGCAATTCACAACAGCAGGGCGGGTTTATTGGTGTTTTCCCGCGTTGTGTTCAGTCAATCAAAGATACAATCTAAAAGCAATTCACAACATAATGTTGTACTCTTCAGTTATTTTACCCGTTGTGTTCAGTCAATCAAAGATACAATCTAAAAGCAATTCACAACCACCATGACATTGAGATAAGCGCAGCGGATGTTGTGTTCAGTCAATCAAAGATAAATCTAAAAGCATTACCCCCCCCCCTTTAAACCACCTTCTCATACACTACACTTACAATCCTCTTTAAATTGGGTTGCAGCAGGCATTCCTCGCGGTACACCCGCAAGGCATCTACTTCCGTTTTTGGATTAAACCATACATCGGCGGCTACCAGGTTATTGGATTTAAAATCATCATTCCCTTTGTAGCAATAGCGCCCGGCCACGGAACCGGCAGGAATTTTGCCATCATCGTCGAGTTTTAAATTGTAATGCCTGAAATGAGGACTCTGTATTTTGCGCTCGTGTGTGCCATCCGTGCGGTTAAAAATTACAGCTATCTGCTCTTCACCAAGTGCCATATACCGCATAAAAGCAGCGGTTTGGCTAACCTTATATTTTTTACAAAGCTGGTGTATCAGCCAGGTGCTGAAAGGCTTTTTAGCAATATCGGCTAAAAAACGGCTGCGGGGCATCAGCAGGCAGGAGGCAAAGTACTCAGCTTCCTTTTCGAACAATGCTTCCGAAAGCATGGCTGCACCGTTTGTTGAACCCAACAGTCCCATGGCGAGGAGTTCGGCGCGGTGTTCGTTAATAAAATAATGCCCCAGTTCGTGAGCGAACGAAAACCGAATAACAGTATCATTCAGGGTTTTTCCAAATGTAGTGTCGAGGTACACATGAAAGAGCCCGTTAAGGTAATGGATAAGACCCTGGAACTCGTTTTTGTAATTGCCAAGCGAAATGGTAATTTCTTCTGCCTCAGCTATAACTTCGGGCCTGATCAATTCACCGGGTGCAAAATATTCATCAACAATCCACTCTGCATCTTCTTCAAGTACTTGTTTTCGTTTTGCAGTTAAAAGGGATGTACGCTTTTGTGGGTCCATATTAAAAACCGTATATAATTAATTGTGCTAAGATGCCTGTAATTACACAAACAGGTTTTGCAAATATAAAAGGAATGCTGTAAAAAATCAATGGTTTGTATTTATTGATAAAAAAAACCTTCCGGGTAGTAACAACCCGGAAGGTAGAATGAATTCATAAGGTAGATTTTTTGTTTCAGTTTCGTGTTTTTTTACTTCTTGTTCCGGTTTTGGGATTCTTGTTCGGCTTTGAGCCTGTCAGTCTTCATCTTCTGGAAGGTTTCGGCTGAAATTTCCAGTCCCTTTCGGGCAGCCATGCTCTCAAGCGTGCAGTTTTCAGGTTCGCTCATGGTTTGGGTTGTGTCGGCCTGCTGAAGGATAAAACCTCTTTGCAGCATGGCGTTGGGATCGGAAAGCAGGTCGGGGAGTTTTTCTTTTTTAGGATTCCTGCTTTCGAAAGCGTCAACTTGTTCCGGTGTTTCCGGGAAAATCCTCCCTGTCGTCCTGAGGAATTTCTTTAATAATTCCGCGGATTTTTTCTCGTCGGCCTTTGGCTGTTTCGACTTCATGTTGTTTGTCTGTGTCAGTAGATTGGTTGATTTTAAATAATTTTTCAAGTGTTCGGTTTACAATTTTACCGGCATACTTGGGTAATAAGTGGTATTTTCTATTCAAGCGCGCCAGTATTTCGGGAGGGATATTGCCATTTTCGTCTTCCCAGAAAATATAAGTGGCAGTTATTTCGTAATGGTCCTTACGAATTTTGAAAATGGCATCCGCCAGCTTCAGCATATTGGCATTTGATAGCGACTCTTCAACTGTATCGGCTGCTATTGCAGTAACTGTATTAAGGTAATCGTCAATGTTTTCGACAAAAATAGTTCTTTTTTTAAGTTTGTCCTGGTTTAACGCGTATTGGATTACACCGTTATGAATAATTTTTGCTATCCATCCCAGTACCCTTTTATGCTTTTCCTTTTCAGGAATTCCTTCCGGGGCTCCAACGAAAACACCGGCTTTTGCTTTTATAGCAAGCAAGCAGTTATTCACTATAATGGCGCACTCATAATCATCGAAAATAACCTTTGTGGCCATCGAACGCCGGGCAACGGCATAAGCATAACTGACAAAGCGGCGATGAAATTCGTTGAAAACCCGGTCATTATAATGACGTTCGTGCGATTGATCTGCCAACAGAGCGATCAGCTCCTCAACCGGTAGTTTTTTTAAGTCGTTTGTAGAATTCATCTTTTATAAAAGGTATTGATTTCATCGGAATAGATTTTAGGTGTGGCTATACATTAATAAATACATCCGGAGGACAAATATTAGCCTTTTTGTCGTTATTCAGGAAAAAAAATGAAAAATAAATGTTGGGAAAGATAGAGAAAAGTCCTGCTTTTTAATTTACCCACCTCAGCGGTTCAGCATGACTGGAGAAGAAAGTGCTAAGAAAGATTTTCTTTAGATTTAAAAGGATGAATTTAGTACAATATGCTCCCTCCCTGTTTTTCAGGAAGGGCGGGGGTGGGTACTTTAAAAGGAGATTTAGACAGTCTCTCAATATATCAAAAATAGTATTCTTTTTCTTTTCTGTGACTGTTTTCATTTCATTTTTGTCCGGTAAAATTAAACAAAAAACGCTGCATTGTTTGCTATATTTCGTCCCTGCGAGACTATTCTACACTGGGGATTGTTTTAATTTTCTGCCAATATTTAGCCACTAACGGGGCTGGACAAGATGTTGGTAGAAAGCAAATTAAAACGTTTAATAAGTCCCATAAGGTAGATATATTATTTTAACCGGACATCAATGTTTTCAATTAACAAATGCCTGATTAAAATTAATACCATACTTATTGTACCTGAATCTTATAAATAGTTTCCAATGGTTTGATTTATGTTAATGATTTAATAGTATCACTCAACGCACCACTTCCCCAATTCACAATGCCGATAACTTATTCAATAGTTATTTTACAAATCACTGCCTGTGTACTAATGCATAATCGAAGGAAGAACGTTGAACCACAATTCAGTATTCATGTATCCAATCCTGTATTACCTGCTATCCTATTATACTTCCAATAATAATTTCAGTCATTCCAATAATCCATTCTGAGTTTACCTGAACTCAAATAGTTTTTACCTATAACCAATTTAAGCGAAAAAGAATTGAGTTTAACGGTACCCGGTTCCGTTTTAATTGTACCCTAAACCAAATTAAATGTACTTGTTACTAATTTGAACATACCTTGAACTGAGTTAAGCTAACCTTACAACAAATTAACTTTACCTGTAACTGATTTAAGTGAGCCTATATTCAACTTAATCGTACCTGAATCCAACTTAAGAATAAACATAATGAAACTAAGCGTGCGTGTAATCTAAGTAAGTTTACCTGCAACCGGCTTAAATTCACTTTAATTCCACGTAAGATTACCCGCAAAAGAATTAAGTCCACTTTCCTGCATTTTCATCAGGTCCGCCAAATAATTGGTGCAACTATTTAATCTTTTTATAGTATTGATATACAATCTATTATATATATAATAAAACATATTGTCCTCCTGAAGTATTTATTTCAATAACAGCAAACGCTTCGTAGAAGCAAATTTAATAGATAAATAAACCAGGATGCGTAACAATAAATTTATAGTCTGGAAACGTTCGGTACTGAACTTTTTACACTTGCCAGCTTCTGCACAAAGCAGTCACGGATTGGCGAAAGATCTGAGTGCGCTTGCGGAGGTACTTGCAACTTATCATAGAATTGCAATTAAATGTGAAATCCGGGTTTCGTTGTGCGGATCAAAAAAAGCAAGTGCAAAACGATTATGGATATTATTACCGGAAATCAAGAGTTTCAATTCATTTTATCCTGATAAACGAATATTAACCCATCGGTTATTGGGTAAGCCGGCCTCCGGGCCATCGCCTCCTGATGATTTCTCATTCCATTATTAATTTGACTCATATGAGAAAAAATCATGTTTACAACCATTTAAAAACTTTTACGAAAATGCAAATAGAAATTAATAAACACCAAAAGATAAAATCGATCTGCCGGGTACTAAACAATTATCCCCTGGCTTTCGAAAACAAACCGCAGGCACTTGCTATGAAAGAAGCATTAGGCGAGCAAAGCGATGGTCTGTCGAACCTTATCTCTAAATTGCTCCGTCCGGCATCAACCATTCACCGGCCTAAGCAGGACAGCCAGCAAAAACTCACTGTCTCGGTGATCGAATACATCGGCATGGGCATACTATTGGCTACTCATCTCGATAACAAGCCTTTGCTCGATATACTAAGGGTGTATAAATCGAAAATTCTGAATGTTTCGGCATACAGATTGTACGAAATAGCGGTTCATGTGGCTGCCGAACTGGCGGTAAATTCCGATTTGGCGGGCGACTATGGATTAACTTCCGAAAAGTTGGAGGCTTTTAACACCCAGGTTTCTGACTTCGGTGAAACCATTGGCAATACTTCGGACTTATTAACTGACCGCAAATCGGGATGGAACGAGTTGAATAAGAAGTTGGTTCAGTGTTCAAAAACCATTCGTCTGAAACTTGATCCATTCATGGAGTTCAACGAGAAGGAATTTCCGGATTTGTTCAGGGATTATATG
>JBBQUX010000161.1:0-4799 GCA_038212135.1 Bacteroidales bacterium
AGATGTTATGGCCGAAATTGGCAAACTTCACAATGTTTCTGTGGCTACCGTTGCACTTAACTGGGTAATAAACCAGCCGGGAGTTTCAAGTACTATTATCGGGGCGAAAACCCTGGATCAGCTCAGACAAAATATTGCCGCGACGTCATTGCAACTTACAGGAGAAGAATTTCAACAACTCGATGAGGTAAGTGCCCTGGTTATAGAATATCCCGGCTGGATGGTGACCCGCCAAATGCAAGGTCGCCGGCCATCCTGACCCAAAGATTTTGAACCGCATGAGAGATTCCTCCGTTAATTTAAAACAGAACTGCGTTGACAGATGATCCGATAATTGCTGAAAGAATGAACAGTATTCAGAAGCTGGTTTTTTCAAAAACACTGGATAAAGTCACATGGAGTAATTCCTTGTTAATGAAGGAAATAATCCCAGAATAAATCATATACCATGAAATTATCTTTTTACATTTTCATTTTTCTGGCAGTTATATTTTCTGCCTGTAAACAAACTCCCGCACCTGCACCCGTTGGTCCTTTGCCGTCCGAAAGACAACTGGCGTGGCATAAACTTGAGTTTAACGCCTTTGTCCATTTCAACATGAATACTTTTACCAATATGGAATGGGGAATGGGCAGCGAAAAACCCGAACAGTTTAATCCTACGGCGCTCGACTGCCGGCAGTGGGCACGCATATGCAAAGAGGCGGGCATCAAAGGGATCATTATCACAGCCAAGCACCACGACGGATTTTGCCTGTGGCCTTCAGCCTATACCGAACATTCGGTGAAAAACTCACCCTGGAAAAACGGCAACGGTGATGTGGTTAAGGAACTGTCTGAGGCGTGTAAGGAATACAGCCTTAAATTCGGCGTTTACCTCTCGCCATGGGATCGCAATCATGCCGATTACGGTAAACCGGAATACATCACCTATTTTCGAAACCAGTTACGTGAACTGCTCACCAATTATGGCGAAGTTTTCGAAGTGTGGTTCGATGGCGCCAATGGTGGCACAGGCTGGTATGGTGGTGCGAACGAAGAACGGCGCATTGACCGCGCTACCTATTACGACTGGGAGAATACCTACAAAATAGTTCGTGAACTCCAACCAAATGCGGTGTTATTTTCCGATGCCGGTCCTGATATCCGCTGGGTAGGAAATGAAGAGGGCTGGGCTCGACCAACTAACTGGTGCCTGCTCAAACGTGATGATTTTGCCCCCGGGATGGTTGATACAATTGAATATCTGCGCTCAGGCCAGGAAAATGGCACTCATTGGGTGCCTGCCGAAGTGGACGTTTCAATACGCCCGGGATGGTATTATCATAAATCGGAGGATCACCGGGTAAAAACACTTCCCGAACTTCTTGACATTTACTACCATTCTGTCGGACGCAACGCATCCTTACTACTTAATTTTCCCGTTGATACCCGTGGACTGATTCACGAAAAAGATGCAGAACAGGTGCTAAAACTGGCTTCCACTATAAAGGCTGATTTAGCAAATGACCTCGCCGCAGGAAAACAGATTGTGGCATCAGATACACGTGGTGATTCGCCAAAATACAAAGCCGGAAACGCCACAGATAATAATCCGGATACGTATTGGGCCTCTAATGACGGTGTAATTCAGGCTTCACTCACCATCGATCTGAAGCAGCCCACAGCATTCAACCGGATTTTAATCCAGGAATATATCCCGCTGGGACAACGTGTTAAAAAATTCACGGTTGAGGCCCTCGTTAATGACAAATGGGAATCCGTTGCCGATGAAACGACGGTGGGTTATAAGCGAATTCTGCGCTTGCCAACAGTAACTGCTTCCCAGGTCCGGTTTACGGTCAATGATGCAAAAGCTTGTCCGCTGATTTCGAACCTGCAGGTCTTCAATGCGCCCAAAGTACTCGAAGATCCCGTCGTTACCAGAAACCAGGAAGGACAGGTCACGATCACAACTTTTGATAAAGGGCTTGACGTTTATTATTCTACTGATGATTCGGAACCAGGTCAGTCAACCGAAAGATACGGTGCCCCGTTTCTGCTTGACCGTAAAGCCAACGTGAAAGCAATAGCCGTTGATCCGTTAACCGGTGTGAAAAGCCTCATTACTACCGGGGCGTTTGGTCTTTCGAAATTAAAATGGCGTTTGGTTGATGAACCAGGCTTAAATCCGCGCGCAAGGACCATTTTTGATGGCGATCCGGGTACCGCTCTGGTATTGTCTCAGTCGCTGCCTCTTGATTTTGTAATCGATCTGGGTGAAAACCTGACTATAAAAGGGTTTACTTACCTTCCCTACCAGGGACGCGGAAATCCGGGAACAATATCCGGATACGAATTTTACGTTAGCAATATCAACGGGAGCTGGGGTAAGCCGATTGTGGCCGGTGAGTTCTCAAATATTGAAAACAGCCCTGTCCTGCAACAGGTAACTTTTAACCCGGTTACCGGTCGGTTTGTTAAGTTGCGCGCACTGTCAGCAGTAGCCGACCAGAAGCGTGCAGGAATTGCAGAATTTGATGTTATCACACAATAATCTAATATACCAATTCCAGACTGGGTATTTATTGCATTTGGCCAGACTCCCGGAGTAAGGAATTTCAACATTGATAATATGAAAAATGAAAAAGGTATTGATATAAATCAGTAGGGATCGGGAAAAATTGTCCCGGATATTACGCGTGAGGAAACACACATGAATAAACTACTTTGGGGATTACTTGCTCTTTTTTGTGCAACAGGTTGCTCAAACCAGGCAAACAAGCATAATAACACTTATTACTTCGATGGCAAAATAACCCGCCCGGTTCTGGAAAAATACCTCAACCGAAGCGTCACAATGTCTGAATTCCTTACCGTCGATCCATTTTGCATCGATGGAACATACCCATGCAAAGATGAAGACATACGTTTTATAAAAAATACAGGAGCAAAATTTATAGGACGTTCGATTTATCGATGGGGTTCGGAGAAAGTACTTAACAATCCTGAATTCTGGAAAAACGCAAAGGATATTATTGAAAAAGTACATGAAAACGATCCTGATGTAATTTTTCAGGCTGCGGCTTTTGAAGCTGTTTTTAAGGGGGTAAACACCATAAAAATTCCCGAATGGACGTTCTTAGCGCTCGGTTTACCAGTAGAGGACAGAAATTTCTCTTACTCAGGCATGCTTGATCGCCAGGGTAAGTATATTAATCAATGGGGCGAAGGGGGTAGTGTTCCGGATATTACACAGGTTGAAACTCAGATATGGTTTTTGTATTTAATTGGATCATATATTAATATAGGTATAGAGGCTGTGCATCTCGGACAGGTCTCACTAATAGGGATGAATGACCCTTATTTGGAAATATGGAGCAGTTTTATGAAAAAAGTACGCACCTATGCCAATATTAAGGCAAGAAGGCACTTTGTATTGTTCGACGCTCACACTCCAGGCGGAGGGATGGTAAAAGACAGTCTTAGTCTGCTGGATTTTAATTCTTTCCCTTTACGGATTAAAGAATTACCTGAAAAACCAATGGAATGTAAATTGGAAAAAGGTCATCTTGATTCTATGTACGGACGTAGCAAAGGTTGTAAAACACCCAGTGGCTGGAGCTGTGAATCACTCCCTTATCTCGTAGAGTTTGACAATTTTGGTATCAGCGATCATCCGGGTATTGCAAACATCAATAACCATTTCGTTTGGGGTTTTGATGAAATATCATGGTTCTATATGCAGAACAAGGAGTACAAAGTCAAATGGCTGAGATATGCGTACAATTGGCTGAAAGAGAATGATAATAATGCTTTTCTCGAAATGCCGGTAGCACGGGTTGTTACCAGGGGAAACGGAGAGCCGGTTATCAGTTGCCGTGCCATATCGCCAAGTTCTGAGTGCCCTTACGGTATGGATATCGAACAAACCATAAAGGATATATGGGCTAACAAATGAAAAAATTATGAGACAGTTTTATCGCTGTTTTAACGGTCATTTTGGGTATTGTTTTTTATTTGTTACCTATTTCGCGGAATTGCTCACGATACTCCGATGGGGATATGCCTATAAAACTTTTAAACACCCGGTTAAAATTTGAAAGGTTGTTGAATCCTGCTTCATCGCTAATAAATGCAATCGTATAATTTCCATGGCGCAGAAATTTGCAGGTGCTGCTGATCCTTAGCTCATTGACGAATCTCATGAATGTTTTACCCGTTTTTTGCAGGAAGTAACGGCAGAAAGCCGTTGAATTCATTCCTGCCACCTGTGCGGCTTCTTCAAGGGTGATTTTCCGATTGTAATTCCTGGTGGTGAAACTGTAGATCCTTGCCATTCGAGGCTCTCCCTGATCATCCATATCGTTCGTATAACCTGGCGTTGCGAGAATCCGTGATTCGGAGGCACCCAGATAATCGATTAGTTTTAAAAACAGCAGGTGACGTTTCATTCCAGTTGTTTTGAGCATCTTATGTAATATTTTACCCCCTTTTTCAGCTGGTTTTGCCGAAAAGGTTAGACCTGTCGAGGCGGCGGTCAGCAATTTTGCTGCTGATCTGAATTCAGGTCGTTGCAACTGGGCTTGCGAAAAATAGTTCGGGGGAAACTGCACAACAATGGCATTGACTCTCAATGCCTGGTCTCCGCAATAAAACGCCTGGTCATTCATATAAAAATGGGAAAGTTTACTCCCGAACACCGATAAATTGCCGGGTGAGAAATCTTCAACCGAGTCGCCTACAAATAATTTACCGTAACTCCGGATAATGAAAACAATTTCAAATTCGTTGTGAAAATGCAAGGGAATGGTGAAATG
>JBBQUX010000162.1:0-4773 GCA_038212135.1 Bacteroidales bacterium
ACCTGCATACACCAGAGTTCGATGCCGACGAGCGCAGCCTGGAAACTGGGATGGGTTTGATGGCGTGGATAGCTGTTAACCAGTTAAAACCGTTACAATGAAAGTAGAAGGCAAGCACTATCGGACTATCTGGATGGAAGGCTCATCAGTCTTTATGATCAACCAGAATGCACTTCCTTTTGAGTTTAAAATATTGGAATCCAATAAGTATCAGGAAACATGCCATGCTATTGTAACCATGATTACACGTGGTGCCGGAGCTATTGGTGCCGCTGCTGGATTTGCAATGGCTCAGGCATTCCTGGAAGGGGCGAAGGGCGAGTGGCGAAGTGCGAATGATGATATTTCCGATAAAGATCAATTTGCTTTTTTTGAGAAAGCCCGCAGGGAAATTGAAGCCACACGACCAACCGCCAGGAATTTATTTTACGCTACCGAACGTGTTTATAAAGCAGGTTTGAAAAGCCCTGAAGCTGCTTTGGCGGAAGCGCAAAAACTTGCCGACGAAAATATTGCCGATGCAAAACAAATTGGCGAATATGGCAGCAGGCTTATAAAAAACGGAAGCCGCATTTTAACCCATTGCAATGCCGGTTGGCTAGGTTTTGTTGATTACGGAAGCGCATTGGCCCCTTTGTATATTGCAAAAGAACAGGGCAAGGATTTTTTTGTGTATGCCGACGAAACCCGTCCGCGCAACCAGGGTGCACGACTTACCGCCTGGGAATTGCAAAACGAAGGTATACCGCACAAAATTGTCCCCGATAATGCAGGTGCACATCTGATGAGCCGCGGAATGATTGATTTCGTTATCGTTGGAGCCGACCGAATTGCTGCCAACGGTGATACCGCCAATAAAATAGGAACGTTTGAGAAAGCTATTGTGGCAAAAGAGTTTGGAATACCATTTTATGTGGCCGTCCCTTTCTCTACAACTGATTTCTCACTTTCTGTCGGAACACAAATCCCCATCGAAGAACGCAGCGAAGATGAAGTGCTTAACTATTCCGGCCCTGATTCAGAAGGCATCATGCGCACAATCCGTATGGCATCGCCCGGATCGCATGCCTTGAATCCGGCATTTGATGTAACACCGGCAAAGTTTATCACAGGATTTATAACTGAAAAAGGAATTATTAGACCAGATGAAATTAGAAGATTCAACTAACGCTATTTTATGTGCATAGTGCTTAGTAAAGTTCACCAAATACCAAACGCCTGGCACCAAGCACAAAGCACTAAACACTAAGCACTAAGCACTAAGCACAAAGCACCAAATACCAAACAAATATGCAAACCCAAAACACCTGCAACTGGCCCGGTAACGATCCGCTGATGATAGACTACCATGATAATGAATGGGGCGTTCCTTTACACAACGATAAGAAATTGTTCGAGTTTATGATCCTGGATGCTTTTCAGGCCGGACTGAGCTGGAAAACCATACTCCATCGCCGCGAGGGCTTTCGTGCTGCAATTGATGATTTTGATATTCAGAAAATAGCGGGTTACAGCGAAGATAAAATCCAGCAACTGATGCAGGATACCCGAATTATCCGCAACCAGCTAAAAATCAGAGCCACTGTTACCAATGCGCAGGCTTTCCTAAAAGTTCAGAAGGAATTCGGAACTTTCGACAAGTATATCTGGCAGTTTACAGCTGGTACAACCATTTACAACAACTGGATCGACCTGAAACAAATTCCTGCAAAATCAGCGGAATCGGATGCTATGAGTAAAGATTTGATTAAGAGAGGGTTTAAATTTGTTGGTTCAACGATTTGTTATGCATTTATGCAGGCTGCGGGGATGATGAATGATCATATGGTATACTGTTCAAGGCATGCACATGATCAGAACAGATAATCAAATTCAATGCTCTTTAAATAGAAATGTAACCTGCCGGATTTGTTCTTACTATTCGATCGCAATGCAATTAATTTTCATTTTTTTGATCCGTTGGTTCCCCTGAAAATATTCCCACTTCTGATTGCCACGATTACGGTTGAAGTATCTTCCTTTTCATCAGGAAGCCTGAAATGTTCGAAGAGATAGTTGTTATTCCTGTTCTGTATTTAACTTTGATGCCTGTATTCGACTTACTGATTTTTATATTCAGCTTTTCTTGCTGAAAATCTTATTTCTGATCCCGATTATACTTCCGTAATGCTTTCATTAAGTGAATTCAGATAAAAAAGGTGACTTCTGACCATTCGCAATTCACCGTATGAAGCACTATTTTCAAGTGCAGTAATTGCTTCGGATAGTGAAACCGGGCCGGCTTTTTTATAATACGCAGAAATGTATTCCAGCTTTTCGGCGCTTATAAGTTCGCGAACATCCAGTTCGCCGGTTTCGATAAAGGTTGAGAGGTGCCCTTCGATGGTAGTTAAAGCATAAGCGCGTTCTTTTGCAATTTCCAAAACAGTTTTCCCCTGCCTGAACATCTCTAAACTGGTACGCTGCGTTTTCCCTTTCTCCGGCTTGGGTTTCCTGGCAGGTTCATCATCCACCGCCAATTCAGCAGCAGATATTAAAGGTTTGTCTGTTTGCAGATAAGCGCAAATCATGGTAAGTAGTTCATCACCATATTTCACAACTTTTTTCTTCCCAAAACCATTGATATCCTTCAGTTGCCTGAGGTTCACAGGGAGTTTCTCAACCAGTTCGTATAGGGTTTTCTGCGGAAGCACCATGTAAACAGGTAAATCTTCCTCATCCGCTCTGGCATTGCGCCATGCTTTTATTTCCTGTAGTAACGATGCATGGCTCGCTCCCGAAGCCGAAGTGTAAACCGGCATTTTAACTTCTTTCTTTACCTGGATCTTTTCAATGGAGGCTTTTGCCCTTGCATCGAGGTACGTTTTTACCGTAAACCCTTCGGAGCAAGCCCCGAAACAGGCTGTTTTGATAAAAGCTTCCTGGTAAAGATTTTCAATGGCTTCTTTCAACAATTTCCGTATTTCCTTATTATCGGTTTCAACTTCGGTATTTTGAAGCACATCACTGATATGTTCTTTCGTTTTTTCAGCGAAATAGGCGCAGGCTTTTTTGACCCTCTCCTGCAAAGCAACATTGCCTTCAATCATAGGTTGACCGATGAGCAACTGCCCGATCTGGGGATTGAATTTATTAACAATACCCATAAGATCAGAGGCCAGCTTTTCACCCACTGTAGTAAACGTTTCAGCGAAAGTGGGAAGCAAAACATTCGAATTTTCCTTGATCAGTTTCTGTATATAATGCAGCCTTCGCTGGATAACGCCGAAATCGAGCAATTCGACTAATAGTGTTTGTTGGTAAGCGATCCTGGAAGCAATTAATTCCTTTTCTCCGGGCTGGTTCATTTCAGCATTGGCCGAAAAGCCTTTTACACTCACATCGCTTTTGATGCATTCCTGCGAAATACGCGAACTCAGCACCATCCCTTCCATAGTTTTGCAACGGCTCAGGGCAACATAAACCTGACCGTGGGCAAAGGCTGCATTAGCGTCAATTATGGCACGTTCAAATGTAAGCCCCTGGCTTTTATGGATGGTAATGGCCCAGGCTAATTTCAATGGATATTGTATAAAACTTCCGACAGGCGTTTCTGTTATCTCCTTGGTTTCCTCGTTAATACTATATTTATTGTTCTGCCATTCAGCTTCTTGAACGGGAATAGTGTCGTAATCGCCTTCGCATTTTACAAAAATGATATCGCCCTCAATCCGCATAATCTTACCTATTTTGCCATTATAAAACAGCTTCTCACGCGAAATATCGTTTTTCACAAACATAACCTGAGCTCCCACTTTGAGTACCAGCTCAAAATCAGTGGGATAGCTGTATTCGGGGAATTCACCTTTTACTTCAGCGGTAAAATTGTGAGGAGTGCCTTTGAGTTGTTTCAGTTTATTCTCGTTAATAGCCTGCGACTGGTAATTATGGGTGGTAAGCGAAATATACCCTTCGTCGTTTCCGGGATTGAAATTTGGAATAAAGCGCTGGTTCAGGTCGTCAAGGGCTTGTTTGTCTATTATATTGTCGCGGACTTTATTCAACAGATTGATAAAAACCTGGTCGCTTTGCCTGTAGATATGTTTGAGTTCAATAGTTGTAAAGTCGGTTTTCTGCAAGGCACGGCTTCCGAAAAAGAAAATGGTATCGTAATACGGGCGCAACACATCCCATTCCTCATCTTTGGCAACAGGAGCCAACTGCTGTAAATCACCGATCATAAGTAACTGCACTCCGCCAAAAGGTTTGCCCCTGTCCTTAAACCGCCGCAAAACCTCATCAATGGAATCCAGCAAATCAGCCCGCACCATACTTATTTCGTCAATTACCAGCAGGTCGAGGCTCTTAATAATATTTATCTTCTCCCTGCTGAAACGCTGCGAGCGGTCGAATATCTTATTCTGATCGCGTCCCTGGGTTCTTTCCGGCTGCTGGTTCTGACCCGGAATATGTGGCCCGAAATGCATCTGGAAAAATGAATGTATCGTCACTCCTCCGGCATTTATTGCTGCCACTCCTGTTGGCGCCAGCACTATCATGCGCTTGGGAGAAATCAGCTTCAGGTTACGCAGAAAAGTAGTCTTGCCGGTTCCGGCTTTACCGGTAACGAAAAGGTTTTTATTGGTTTGCTGTACAAAGTCAAAAGCCAGTTGGAGTTGAGGATTCGGGATTTCCTGTATCATAATAAATAGTATAAAATCAGTTGTTGCATTCCTGTTCAGGATATTTCAATATGAAATTTGTACTTCGGAAAGTATAACAATCAATTCCTGA
>JBBQUX010000163.1:0-4759 GCA_038212135.1 Bacteroidales bacterium
GTAGAAAAGATCGGACGAAAGAATATTTCCGGCTTTTACCGGCATATTCATTTTTGCGGCATTAGCTGCTGCAAGCTGGGCCAACCTGAAACTTGCTGTAGGAGCAAATGTCATTCCGGGAAAATATCGGGCTACGGAAAATGAATCCGTCGAGGCACTAATGGCAAGAACTACATCCCTGACTTTCACTTCTTCAAGTAAACCTCCGCAGGTACCAATACGAACCAGCGTTTTAACTTTATAATCGTTAATCAGTTCCGTAGCATAAATCATCAGTGAAGGCAAACCCATGCCGGTTCCCTGCACCGAAACGCGTTTTCCTTGGTAATAACCGGTAAAACCCAGCATACCTCTAACGTTGTTGTAACATACAGCATCGGTTAGTAAAGTATCGGCTATATGTTTCGCCCGTAAAGGATCGCCGGGAAGTAGAACGAAATCAGCTATTTCGCCTTGTTTTGCTTCAATATGAATACTCATTTGTTATGAAAAATAAGGCGCAAAGATAATGACAATTAGTAATGTAATTTAAAATTGGGTCATATAAGGCAGGATATTATTTTGATGTGCCAGGCAATATTACCACTTGAAGAAGAATTTCTATCAGGCCAGTCCATACACCGCGAAAATTGTACTCATAAGCCAAACCGATATTTCTCTATGTCGCCATAAGAGCAGATTCTCTTAGAAGGGACCGGCATTAGAAAAATATGTTAGCGTTTCTTGATGGAGGTATGTGCGAATGGCATGTGCGTAGCAATACACAGCAACGACAAATGCCTGGATTTGCAACAATCTTTCATGCCTTGTATTGCGGGAAGATACCTCTGGCTTGGAAACGCAACATATTTTTCGAAAGCCTTGAATTTTTGTTACATTTTGTTCAGGCAAAAAGTAAGAGAAAGAATATATTCAATCCGATATAAACAAAAACAAGCACATTTCTTTAAAATCTTTTACATCAAAATTTGTTTTCAGCACATCAAAATAATTTGTAGCCCATATAAGATTTAGGCAGGATGCAAGTGTTGGATTAATTGTAGTAATTTTGAAATGCAAATACTTTCGGAAAGTAAGCAGAATTTTATCGATGCAAGCAATTCTACTTTATAAAAAACTGAAAAATCACTTTAATTTTCTTAAAATAAAGAGGAGCAAATCAGATGCGAATGAGCTTCAGAAAATAACCTGACGAAGGAAATAAATTTATCTGAACAATTATTAAACAAGACAATTTATGTTACACTTACCTGCACTAATAATCGATCTGGCAATCATACTGGTCGCGGCTGCAGTTGTATCATTATTGTTTAAAAAATTAAAACAGCCTGTAGTATTAGGATATATCATAGCAGGGTTTATCGTTGGGCCGGTAGTAGGTTCATATTTTAAATTTTTTCCCGGCATATCGGATATCATAAGTATCAGAATCTGGGCAGATATAGGCGTCATATTTTTACTATTCGGGCTTGGACTGGAATTCAGTTTTAAAAAATTAATAAAGATAGGCGGGGTAGCCGTTATTACAGCATTAACGGAGGTAGTGCTGACCATGACGTTAGGCTATGGTGTAGGAAAAATATTAGGATGGAATACTATAAACAGCCTTTTCTTAGGCGGTATTCTTGCAATTGCATCAACTACTATTATTATACGGGCTTTTGATGAATTAGGCGTAAGAAATCAAAAATTTGCCGGCATTGTAACAGGAGTTCTGGTTATTGAGGATATTGTGGCGGTTTTACTTATGGTGCTGCTCTCGACCATGGCAATCAGCCAGACTTTTGCCGGGGAAGAGATGATCATGTCAGTGTTAAAGCTGGCATTTTTCCTTATACTTTGGTTTGTTTCCGGTATATTTTTCCTGCCAACCTTTTTAAAACGAATCCGTTCGTTAATAAACGAGGAAACATTACTGGTTGTATCACTGGCATTATGTTTCCTGATGGTAGTACTGGCAACCTATTCAGGTTTTTCGCCGGCACTTGGTGCTTTTATTATGGGTTCGATTCTGGCAGAAACCACGAAAGCTGAAAAGATAGAACACTTAACCAAATCGGTAAAAAATCTTTTCGGAGCAATTTTTTTCGTATCAGTTGGCATGCTGATCGACCCGCGAATGCTCATGGAACATGTAATACCTATAATTGCTGCAACAATCGTTCTGCTGTTTGGCAAACCACTTTTTGTAATTCTGGGTGCGTTAGCTGCCGGCCAACCACTTAAAATTGCAGTACAATCAGGAATGAGCCTTTCACAGATCGGTGAGTTTTCCTTTATTATAGCCACTCTGGGACTTACCCTGAAGGTAACCAGCGATTTCCTGTATCCAGTGGCAGTAGCAGTATCCGTGCTTACTGCATTCACAACACCCTATATGATCCGGCTTTCCGGGCCGGTGTACAGAGGAATTAACAATATCTTACCTGAAAAGTGGAAAAATGTATTGGCTACATACAGCGTTCAAGCCCAAGACATTACAGAGATAAGCGACTGGAACAAAGTGCTGCGCTTTTATTTGTTTAATGTGGTGATATTTTCTGTTATTATAATAACTATAATTTTATTGAGTACATTATATATTACACCTCTATTTTCGGCTTTTAAATGGAACCGGATCATTACGGTTTTTCTTACGCTCATACTATTATCCCCGTTTTTATGGGCTCTTGCTTTTCGCAGGACTCAGCGACAGGCTTATGCCAACGTGTGGACAAAGGCAAAATTGCGGGGACCACTAATCATGTTATTGGTATCAAGAGTACTATTGGCTGTTTTTTATATCGGCTTTTTGTTCGATCGCCTTTTTTCACCCTTGGTTGCTCTGGCAGGGGTTATAGTTTCTGTTACTATTCTAGCCTTACTCCGAAAAAGGATCAGGGAATTTTACGGAAAAATAGAATTACGGTTCTTATCTAATCTGAATGAGCGGGAAATAGAAATACAGGATACTTCAAAAGAAATGCTGAGTCCGTGGGACTCACATATTGCAACATTTGAAATGAATGCACAATCCCCTTTTATAGGAAAAACATTATTTGAATCAAGAATACGGGAAGAATTCGGAGTAAATATTGCTGTGATCGAACGTGGCGATTTTGTGATTAATGTTCCTAACCGGGCAGAACTCCTTTATCCGTACGATCAGCTTTCAGTTATTGGTACTGATGAGCAACTCGAAAACTTTAAGAAACACCTCGAGGTTGCATCAAATGAAACACGGGTAATGGATACTAAGCTTAAAGTTTCCCTTCATCATTTTACGGTAAGCCCGAATTCAACACTGATCAATCAATCTATCCGTGCATCCAAACTTCGCGAACGGTCCAAGGGTCTTGTAGTAGGAATTGAAAGAAAAGGGGAACGTATCCTAAACCCCGAATCTGACCTGGTATTCGAAAAGAATGATAAAGTATGGTTAGTAGGAAATGAAAAACGGATACAAGTCCTGATCAAAGAGTTAACAAGATAGCTGAAGGTGAAATATCCTGACTTCTTTAATAACTCCACTTTAAAATCAACTTGTTTTCAGAAATTATTCCGTTGCATTCATTACAAGTTATATAATACCACTAAGAGAACTCATCATTTTACGTAAAAATGCTCATTTTCTTCATCTTAGGTTTGGCAGGCAAAACTCAATCTTCTGTGCGCGAGGACTCTCCTTTTGCGGCTGCTGAGCGAAGTCGAAGCAAAGGGGTGAGCGTGGGCAAAACTCATTTTAGACTCGTTTTCTTATAGGCACTATATGCGACTTTGCGTTTAACTTTTTTACCTGCAGATGCTTAAAGGAAAGTAATGCGTGCAATGATGATAAAGAACCCGGACCAGGGAATTATTCTATTCCAACTTACCTTTTAACCACTCCCTCGCATTCACGAAAGCCTCCATCCAGGGCGAAAGTTGATCGGCACTCCGCGAGTCAGAATACAATGGCCATTGCCATGGCAGCAGCGAACGTTCGAGGTGCGGCATCATAACCAGGTGACGGCCATCATCGCTGTAAATGCAGGCTGCATCGTACATCGAACCGTTGGGATTTCCGGGATAACTGCTGTACGAATATTTTGCAGCAATGTTATACTTCGCTTCTTCGTAAGGGAAACTAAATTTACCTTCGCCGTGTGCAACCCAAATACCCAACTTGCTGCCCGAAAGTGATTTAAGCATCACCGACTCATTCTCAAGTATATCAACCGTAAGGAAACTGGATTCAAATTTCCCTGAAGCATTGTGAAGCATTTTTGTTTTTTGCTGATGCTCCGGATTTACAAGCCCGAGTTCAATCATTACCTGGCAGCCGTTGCAAACGCCAAGACTAAGGGTATCCTTTCGTGCATAGAATTTTTCGAGAGCTATCCGCGCGTTATCGTTGTATTTAAATGCTCCGGCCCAGCCCTTGGCCGAACCTAGCACATCGGAATTAGAGAAACCGCCAACAAAAACTATCATCCGGATCTCTTCCAGCGTTTCACGACCGCTCATAAGGTCGGTCATATGAACATCTTTCACATCAAGTCCGGCCAGGTGCATGCTCCAGGCCATTTCGCGATCGCCGTAAACGCCTTTATCACGGATAATGGCAGTTTTTATACCTGTACGATTGTTACGATTTGGATCAATACCAAACTGGCTGTATTGTCCTGTAAACGCTGTAGGGAAAATAAATTTCCGTTCCTGCACAGAGTAATTGCGGAGCCTCTCTTTTGCATTAAATTCGCCGCTCTGTTTGCGATCGAGGAGGTACGAAGTACGGAAC
>JBBQUX010000164.1:0-4741 GCA_038212135.1 Bacteroidales bacterium
TATCAATTGAAAATCAATATTGGGGATGTGGTTTTAACTAAGAGACTTATAAAACAATAATAGCTGCTCCCTGATTTGAGCATATAATTGTGGAACTTCAAATTGCCCCGCTGCCGAGCGAACTCATTCTCCCCGCTGGCGGTAGAAGTTCAACTTCCGGTAAAACTACTGCTTGGACCTGGTATTCTGTTAGAGCAAAGCATAGGGGAGGGTTTTTCCTGCCTTGGCTTTATTGTACCAGAACTATAAGTTTTGATTTGAAAACAAGAGTTGACTACCTAACTGTAATTGCAAATGTACCAGATCCAAATTTGTGGATTTGGACTTGGTATTCTTCTATTATTGTAGACCATGATAATGGCACATCGGCTCAAAAACTCGAAAAGACTGTATATGCTTCAACCCCTGTTAATGGAACTGTATTAAATACCGGTTTATACCCTTATCATTTTGGCGGTTATGATTGTTGGGGAGACACTCCATCTTCTCCCACTGTTAATCTCGAATGTCACATAACTATTTTATAAAGTATACTTTACAAGTATCCTTCAAAAGCATAGAAGAAGTATGATTTGCTTCTTCTATGCTTTTAAACCAAAGATTAGTGCTTTTATACTTGAATCATATAATCTCAAAAAAATTTAACTAATTTCTAATGTGAAATCAATGAAGATAAAAACAATATTATTCATATTTGTTATGTGTATTAGCTCAAAACAAATATATTCTCAGAATACATACATTAAAGGCCGGTTGAATTTCAAATCGGGTATTTCTTTTTATCCACAAAGGTCTGACCATGATCCGAAACCTATAAATATTCGCTTAGAAGCTAACTATGGAGTTTTGGGTGTGTTGGAAGCTGGAGCATACTTAGGAATTGGACGTTATACGTATTGGACACCATTGGAAAATAATTCGAGATCGGCACTTACTACTTCCTCGCCATTTTATGGCATACAAACAAATTTTCACTTGCTTCCGTTCCTAATCAAAAAGAACGATTTCAGATTTGACCTGTATCTTAGCGGAAAATTCGGAGGTAATTATCTAAGTATCCCAAATGGATCTGACCCTAAACCTGGGCATCATACTGAATATGGTTTAGGCTGTGGCTTAGCTTTTTACATCTGGAAACATACCGGAGTTTATGCTGAATATAGCATCGGTAAATACAGCTATTACACCCTCCCTTTAGGATTCGGTTTTGATAACGGGTTGAAATCAAACCTGCGCTTTGGTATCACTTATAAGTTTAAAAGAATTTCGAAAAAATAATTATAGCTTTTTGTACAGGAATTTTAAATTGCACTATTAATAAACCCTGGTCTCTATGAATACAAAAATTTTAATTATTTGGATTTTAATCATGATTTGCCTGGTAGATGCTTCAGCACAAAACTCTTATTTAAAAGGTCGCTATAACTTTAAACTTGGCTATACTTCATACCCCGAAGAGTATTCTCATAGCCATCGAATCCCTAACTTCAGATTACAGGCGGACTATGGATTGTTGGATTATCTTGAAGTCGGAATATACACAGGGTATAGTCGCTTTAGTTGCTATAATCTGGCAGGTGGAGGCGATTATGGTCGTCCTGCAAATACCTTGTTTTACGGGGTGAATTTGAATTTCAACCCTCTTACATTTGCCATAAAAGCAGACGACTTTCGATTTGACACCTACCTTACTGCCAAATTTGGCGGGCATTACAAGTTTATACCCAAAAATTATTCGTTACCCAGGCACATGACAGAATATAGTGTAGGTATAGGGGCAGCATTCTATATCTGGAAACAATTGGGCGTGTTTGCAGAATATAACTACGGATATTTCGATTATTTTAAAACCAGTTATAACCCTATTCAACTCCCAACTCCCTCATCTATAATCCGTTTTGGTTTTACTTATAAATACAGGCATAAAAAGTAAATATGTGTTATTGAATACCAATCCATATTTATCCTGCTTGTTAGTGATATACATAATGAGGTTGTAATGAGAAAATTCCTGACTGTAATAGTAATATTAGCTCTTCTTAAAATCCGGAAAATCGGAGAGGACGAGTTTTCGGCAAACACTATAGAAAAATATTAACGGTTGGTACCAACGTTATGAAAAGATGGGATAAAGCACAGGTACTATGAAGAAGATGGATTTAAAGAATTCCAGATTTCAATTGGGTGATATATGCTTAATCAATACTTTTACCATAATTATTAATTTAAAAAAAACTCTAAGACCATGAAATTCAGACTGTATCTATTTATCATTCTTTTAATCAGCTCATTGAACATTATTGCACAGGAAAATAATGATAATAAACTGAAATACTACAAACACGAATTCGGCCTTCAGTTTAACCCGCTTTTCAATGAAGCATTTAGCTCAGGTTATAAAACTTATATTTCATCAGCCGTGTACTTGTATCATTTTAATAAATATCTGGCCTTTGGGCCTACAGTTTCAAATTCTCACTTAAAACCAAGTTCAACGTTTAGCAGCAATACATATAATATGGGTATAATTACCAAACTAGAATACTCCAACAGAACACGCTTTACTCCATTTGCTGAAGTTTATACAGGAGTGCAATTTGGCAAATCCCGGTATTATTTTTATGGATCATCCGAAGAGACCACCTATAAAAGTCAAAAATTTAATTACTATGCGGCTCCAGGTGTCAAATTTATGTTTAAAAATTCCGGGTTTAGTTTTGATCTGATGTATAAGTTATCATCCATGAGATTGTATAACAGTAAAAACGCGGTATTTAGCTGGCGGTTTTGTTATTCGTTTGGTAAAACCAATAAATAGAATTGCGCAATCATCTTTTTTAAACAACTGATAATGAGAATAAATAATATTCGTTTAGACAAAATACTGCTAATTGTATTAGTTGCAGGGCAGTTTTCATTCTATTCCTGCCGCAAACTCGTCCAGTCGGATTTTCCCGATTTTAAGCAGGTTCCAACTGTTAATAGTTTTCTGAAAGCAGACAGCTTAATTAAGGTACATGTTTCGCTGGCTGCAAAACTCGATACCAATGAGCTTCAAGGTATCAATAATGCTTCAGTGCAATTATTTGTGGATGATGTATTTAAAGAGCTTTTAACTTCAACCGGCAATGGCGTTTTTACTTCCACTACTATTGTCGAACCTTTAAAGAAATACGAATGTAAAGTTGATATTCCCGGTTATGAAACGGTTAGTTGCAGCAATTCTATTCCGAAACCCAGCCACTTGCGGGGTATTATTCATATTTCAATTGCCGGCAAAGACCAGGAGGGAATGACGTATCCGGCAGTTAAGTTTACTTTCAGTAATTCTAAAAATGAGAAGTGTTACTATGAAGCCCGAATCCGCTTGATTGAATATGGTTCGGAACAAATTGCCTATATGTATAGTATTGTTGATCCTGTTTTATTAAACGAAGGTCTGCCACTCTCAGTTTTCAGCAACGAGCTTATCACTGATACAGCTTATACCATGACAATCAATTATTTCACCGGATCTGCCAGTTCAACAAACGGTGGGCCAATGATAACTACCTTGTACCCATTTATACTTGAAGTCCGATCAGTAAGCTACGATTATTACCAGTTTGCGCGGCAGAAATACCTGTATGATTCCGGGCGTTTCCCTGAATTTGGTTTAAGCTCCAACCAGGCATTCCAGCTTTACTCGAATGTGAAAAACGGGTATGGGATTTTCGCCGGATATTCGATAGTGATCTCTGATACTATTAGTCCCCAATACAAGTAGAATGAGAAGGTTCAAAAATATTCTTTTAATTGCCTCGCTGTTTTTAATTGCAGTTGCCGTAAACGCTCAAACCCGTATATCCGGATTTGTGAGTGATGCCTCTAGCGGCGAAAGTCTGATCGGCGCTAATATTACCGAAACCGGCACTACAAAAGGAACCGTTACCGACAACAACGGTTATTTTACGATTTTAATAAAAACACCAGTTTCCATACAGGCTTCTTATATCGGGTATGCTTCGTTCAACATATCAATAACTATTGCAAAAGATACCTTACTCGAAATAAGTTTAACACCCGGGAAAGAACTCTCGGCAGGTGTTATCCATGCCGATAAAATAATGAGGCCTAATGTAGCCAAACTTACTACCATGGATTTGCAATCTATCCCTTCGCTCGGTGGCAAACCAGATGTAATGAAAGCACTGCAACTGATGCCCGGTATAAAATCGCAAAGCGAAGGTTCGAGTTTGTTGCTGGTGCGTGGTGGCAGCCCCGGCGAAAACATGTACCTTTTTGACAATGTGCCTGTTATTTATGTGAATCATCTTGGAGGTTTTATGTCGGTTTTCAATCCGGATATTATCAACAGCATTGATGTTTACAAGGGTGGTTTCCCGGCTCGTTACGGAGGTAAATTGTCTTCGGTTGTTGATATTACTCAAAAAGAAGGAAATTCGATTGCACGAAAAGGCTCTTATTCCATCGGCCTCACTGATTTTGCGCTTACGCTCGAAGGCCCGATAAAGAAGAAAGCAAGTTATATTTTTACGGGTCGCAAAACGCTGTTTGGCCTTTTAATGATGGCTGCATCAGGAATAGGAGATGGAAATTCATTTATTGTGTCGTATGGATTTCATGATCTGAATGGCAAAATATCGTGGAAACCAAACCCCAAAAACAGCTTTCATTTCAATATTTACCAGGGCGACGACAATTTGAATTACCGGGCAAAGAAAGAGAAGGAAAACCCGGA
>JBBQUX010000165.1:0-4024 GCA_038212135.1 Bacteroidales bacterium
TTATTTTCTGCTTGTATATTTTGGAAACCGCTTGCACGGTATCGTGACAAAAGATCAGGTCATTAGCCAGATCGCAAAATTCAAACACTCCATTGTAATTCCTGATTCTTTCACCGATGCTCAGGCTGTATCGCTATACAGAAGAAATCTTGGGCTGGAATACATAACAGGTTACCTGATTGAATACATGCTTTCAGTTGACAATGTTTTTGTGATGATACTGGTATTCATGTCGTTTGGTGTGCAAAAGATGTATTACAAACGTGTACTGATGTGGGGAATAATAGGTGCGGTGATTATGCGTTTTGTCTTTATTTTTCTCAGTGCGGCGCTCATACAACGTTTCGATTGGATACTATACATTTTTGGAGCATTCCTGGTATTTACCGGTATAAAAATGTTTCTCGAACGAAATAAGGAAGATAAAGTGGATCCGGCCCACCACCCGGTTGTTAAATTCGTTTCCCGCTATTTCCCGGTACATCCGGTTTACTTCAGGCAGCATTTCTGGTTTCGCAACAAACACGACAACAACCGTCTGTATTTTACGCCCTTGTTTCTCGTTTTACTTGTCATTGAATTTACGGATGTACTTTTTGCTGTTGATTCGGTGCCGGCCATTTTCTCTATTACCCGTGATCCCTATATCGTATTCTTTTCCAATATATTCGCAATCATGGGATTGCGTTCACTGTTCTTTGTGGTAGCGCACGTAATTAGTATGTTCCGGTTCTTGAAACACGGTTTGGCTGTTTTGTTGTCGTTTATTGGCTTTAAAATGCTTTTGCATATACAGTTGCAGGAAATGGGATTCACAACCGTACATTCCTTGCTTGTAATAATCACAATACTTGGAGCAAGTGTAGCGGCATCGCTGATATGGCCTGATAAATCGCGTAAAAAACGTAGTGCCGTGAATGAACTCACCGGGGAAAGACCGATATAATTTCCTTGGACTTACTTGTATTTGATTTCGATAAATTCTGATTTCTCCGATTCGCAAACGGGGCAGATCCAATCATCGGGTAAGTCAGCAAAACGGATTTCATGCTCAGCTTCATCATACACATATCCGCAGGCAGTGCATTCAAACTTTTTATATACAGTTTCGGTTGGTTTTGCAGCCAGTTTCGATTTATCGATGTAAGTAGGTGCATTTTTAGGAGCAGCGCCTTTCCTGGCTTGCCTGTAATGCAGGTAAGTTAATGCTTCTTTAGTATCGTCAAGGATTTCAGCATTCAGCAATTCCCCTATAAACATGTAATGTGAGCCAACGTCAATTGTCTGAACCAATTTACATTCCAGAATAGCAATGCTGTCATTGAGGACAATCGGAACGCCGGTTTCACCATATTTTACATTCAATCCGGCCAGTTTATCGATATCTTTCCCGCTTTTATATCCAAAGCGTGAAATAATATCCGATTCAGTATCGGTGTGAATAACCGAAACAGAAAAGGCGCCTGTTTCCTGGATCAGGGCAGCTGTATAATTATCCTTATTACAGCAAGATGCAAACCGGGGTGGCTCGGATGTTACCTGGAAAAAAGTATTGGAAATAAAGCCATTTCCCCGATCTTTATTACCGGAGCTAACAATATATAAGCCATACGAAAGTTTATAAAGCGCTTCGAATTGTATCATAGCTAATGACATTTGATGAATTATAAATTGGTTATAAAGTTAAACAGAAAATAGTGTTCAACCACATCAATTCTCAAAATAGAATCACAACTTAGACTTTACATATTTGTTAAAAAAATCTTATAATATTTAATTCCCTTTTTTGAAATACTTCTCAAGCAGCATCTGTGCAGCGACATAAGCACTGATTTTTTCCTGGTTCAATTCGGCATCTACTTTAGCCATCAGCTTTTTAATATCGGCCTGCTGATAAAAATGATCGTGCAAAGCCTGGTCAATAACATTCATCATAATCTGTTTCGATTGCGCCAGCCTGCGTTTTGCGAAATAACCATTTCCCTTGGTGAAGGAAACGTATTGGTTGATCATGTCGTCAATTGCCGGAATTCCATTTTTTGTGATGGATGAACAGGCTTCGCACACCGGTTGCCAGCCCGATTCGGTAAGAGGGAAGTAATGCAAAGCACTTCGCAGTTCGGCCATGGCAATATTTACACGATTCAGGTTGTCGCCATCGGCTTTATTGATAACAACAGCATCAGCCATTTCCATAATTCCGCGTTTTATGCCTTGCAGTTCGTCGCCGGCACCTCCAAGCATCAGCAGAAGGAAAAAATCAACCATCGAATGCACGGCAATTTCACTTTGCCCAACACCAACGGTTTCTACTAAAATGGTATCAAACCCGGCAGCTTCGCAAAGGATAATGGTTTCGCGTGTTTTACGTGCTACTCCGCCCAACGATCCTGCAGCAGGCGAAGGCCTGATAAATGCATTGTTGTCGACCGAAAGTTCTTCCATACGGGTTTTATCACCCAAAATACTTCCGCGTGATATCGAACTGCTTGGATCTATCGCCAGCACAGCAATCTTCCTGCCCTGCGAAGTTAAATGTTTGCCGAAAGCTTCAATAAAAGTGCTCTTACCGACTCCGGGAACGCCTGTGATGCCAATCCTGACAGAATTACCCGAATGCCCAAGACACAGACTGATAATGGTTTGAGCAACTTCCTGGTGTGATGGAAGTGAACTTTCAATTAAAGTTATAGCCTGGCTTAAGATGGTACGGTTTCCGCCAACAATGCCTTCCAAATATTGATCCGGGGTAAGCAGTTTGCGTCCCGGCTTGCTGTAATGCAGTGCTGCACCCCTGTTGACAGATGGCGGTTGTTCAATGCCGTTATTTACTTTGAGTGCTGATTTGAATGGTTTGTTGGCCGAAGAATCCATAGACCAAAATTAACAATTTGAATGCTTGTCAGGTTCACAGAAATGCCAATTATGAATAAAAGAATTATTTTTTATCAACAAAAACGAAAATTTGTTACTTTTGCACCCTCAAATCTCTCGGTAGCTCAGCTGGTAGAGCAATTGACTCTTAATCAATGGGTCACAGGTTCGAATCCTGTCCGGGAGACTTTTTGCTATAGATAAATTAGCCTTTCAGAAATGAAAGGCTTTTTATTTTTTCAGAACCGCTGCAAATCTGAGTTTTACACACCATCAATTTAAGAATGCCTACCCTCCTCCATCAAATTACTTCGGCGAACCGTTATGTTCAAAGGGAAAGGCGAAGCGCTGCCTGACTATGACTTTTATATCCTCTAACTTTCAGAAAAAAGGCGGCCATTAAGCCGCCTTTCGGAATCACAGGAAAATATAACCGCACTGAAAATCCGTGTGGCAGGCAGCAACCTATTATCAGTTCGATGGAACAATAACAGTTGGTTGAACAGGCACCAAAGCAAAGTTCACCACCAGGCTTTCACCTCCAACAGCTGTTACCTTTACGTCCGCCGGTACTTCGTACCCTGTAAGATGGCAGGTGAGGTTAAATACGCCGGCTTCCATATCTTCGATGAGGTAATAGCCATCCTCATCCGCCTGTACCACGGTTTCAGGCGAAATCAGGTTGATCACTGCATTGGCCAGCGGTTCGCCTGTGCTGAAGTCGGTTACAGTACCCGAAATATCGACAGCTTCGGCACCAGCATTGCCATTACGCGAACGTTTGTATTTGCGCTTGCGAAGGAACATGTACTCGCTGTTCAATACGGGTGATTCGTCTCCGAGAAAATGGACAAACGGATCGAGTTGCAGACGAAGCAAATTGTTGTTGGCTGAAATCAGCCTTTTTAAGTCCTGCCAGGTTTTGCGACGATCGCTAAGGTTTGATCCATTTAAATCAAGGGTTTCACCAAAAGAGTTGACTGAGGTTTTAAATTCAGCAAGCTTTACCACTGTAAGCCCGTTATCAGCGGCAGCAGTGGCAACAGCGTTAAGCAGTTCGTGAACATGCATAGCTATTTCGAACAGTTGGTAGGCCGAACAGCGCCTCCATCGTAGGTTGTACCCTTTAAGGGTTAGGAGCATAGGCTGC
>JBBQUX010000166.1:0-3614 GCA_038212135.1 Bacteroidales bacterium
GTGTACCTTCAAAGTTTAATGCTGTTGAATTGGCAACGGTTAAAATACCGGTAGATACATTTATCGTAAAAGTGCCACTTGTATTTCCAGAAAGGATTGAAAAAGTTTTGGTTTGTCCGGCATCGGAGTCCGAAGCAACAACCGTTCCTACAGTTGTTCCATTGGCTGAGTTTTCAGCTAGTGCAAAGGATTGATTATTGATAACCGTAGCTTCATTTACATCGGTCAATGAAATGGTTATTGTGGCCTGGCTACTAAGTGCCGGAGTTCCATTATCCTGGACTTTAATGACAAGAGCAAAAGTAGGTGTACCTTCAAAGTTTAATGCTGTTGAATTGGCAACGGTTAAAATACCGGTAGATACATTTATCGTAAAAGTGCCACTTGTATTTCCAGAAAGGATTGAAAAAGTTTTGGTTTGTCCGGCATCGGAGTCCAAAGCAACAACCGTTCCTACAGTTGTTCCGTTGACTGAGTTTTCAGTTATTGCAAAGGATTGATTATTGATAACCGGAGTTTCATTCACATCAGTCAATGAAATGGTTATTGTTGCCTGACTGCTCATAACTGGGGTTCCATTATCCTGAACTTTTACAATTAATGCAAATGATGGAGTAGCTTCGAAATTTAAGGCAGCTGAGTTGGCGACCGTGATTGCACCTGTTGCCGCATTAATTGCAAAAGCACCGCCTGTATTTCCTGAAAGGATGGAAGAAGTAAGGATTTGGCCTGCATCAGGATCGGTAGTTATGATTGTGCCAATTGTTGTTCCGTTAGGAGTGTTTTCATTTAGTTGAAAATTCTGATTTAGTATTTGAGGTGTCTGATTACTGACGCTGCTTGTGTATTCAAAGGCTCCAATGTCAGGTGCAACTCCATTAAAAGGAAATCCTACATTTAATCCTGCATCAATACAAGGCGATCCTTTTTGCAAATGAAAATCAGTTGAAGAAATAAAAAATGGATTTGTGGCAATATTTCCTGACATTGAATCTCCGCTTATACCTGTTTTGGCATTAAATTCGCTTATAGTAAGATGCCTTTCAGAGAAAATAGTCCTACCATAATATATAACGTCTGGTTCACCATCTCTGAACATGAGATTGTTTTTTACATACTGATTGAATACGAACTTCTGAATATCATGATCTATTATAAATTGTGCCTTCTCGTGATCTCCTGAACCTACATCATTGTTATTATACAGAATGTTATTGTAATATTTACAATCTTTAACAACTGTGCTACTATCATATACACTTGTAGTAATCCATATCCCAGCCCTCTTGCAGTTAGCAATTGTATTATTATAGACTTCAATACCCTCGTTATTTACAAATATGTTATTCAAAAATTCTATTCCAGATCCTGATATTTCAGTATAGTATAAAGCCCCCCTTATTCTATTAATTACATTATTATATACCTTAAAATTCACTCCTGATAATTCAAAACCACAAGGCATATCAAAGATAGTATTATCATATATTTCATTACCAAAACTCCCATTTAAAAAACTTGCTCCAATAGCTTTTCCATATCCTATATCTGGAGCAGTGAAATAATTATGGTATATTTTAGTATTAGAATTTACAACACCTAATGTAACAGGGATAATGCCGATACCGGCATATGTCCAGTTCTTAAAGTAATTATTATAAATATTCCAATTATTTGAATTTTTTTCGATTTTTAACGCCATCCAGTTACCCCTAACTCCATCCTTACCTGTTGGCCCTAAATACATTAATTCAAAACCAGAATCGAAATTGCAGTTTTTAATTGTAACATTATCAATTGAGTTAGGAGCAATACCACCCGATCCAGTCAAACCATAACCGGAACAGTCTTTTCCAATATTGCAACTGTCAACGACTAACCAATCAGAATCTCGAACATCAAGTGAAAAATATCCACCTCTTAAATCAATATTTTTTAAAACATAATAAGGTTTTTCGTGCAAGATAAGCGCTCTCAATCTTAAGTGAGCTTCCTCAATGCTTGAAAATGTTGTAGCGGGATTAGTTGTAGAATAGATATAAATTCTATCATTTGGATCATCAAAGAACCACTTATAAGTAGCATTCAAAGTGTCAACAGTAAGGCTTCTTTTGACTTCATTTCCATTAATCCATAGTCTATAAGATGGTGCCCAACTTATAAATGTAGTTGCTATATACCATGAATTACCTGATTGTGTCCAATTACCTGAAATATTCCAACCACTTAATGCATCTTTACCTGTTATAATTGGTTTTGCTCCTATACCATAAGCTGTTATTACAATAGAGTGTAAAGCATTTCCTATCCCTCTAGGTTCATATTGTTCTTTCCATATATTACCTCTTTTAAAAAATACTGTATCACCAGCAATTAGAGAGATAGTGTTTAATTTTGCTATTGTTGCAAATGCCTGAGTATCTGAAAATCCTGTATTAGAATTATTGCCACCATTTTTTATATAGTAATTAGTCGCATTTAATGCAACTGAAATAAAAAGAGAGAGTCCTATAAATAGTTTTTTCATAGCTTACGAGCTTTGGTAGTAGACGAGTAAATACAAGTTAATTATGCGTAAATTAATTAGTACGAGAGTATTGCCTAGTTTGTGTTGTATTTATTTATAACTATAGCTATAAAAAGTAATAGATGTAAGTGAAAAGATTTAATTATTCCAAAATGTTCAATAATATTCATTTATTGATCAACATGGATCTTTTGAGAATTTGATAAGTATACGGACGCTTTAAGGACAAAACTTACAAACATTTCATCATTCGGTAGTTATTCGTAAATCGCAGATTAATAATATACGATTTTGGATTTACGAGGTACGATTGGGAGGATTTCACATTATAATATTCTAATATTTTTAATTTCTTCATATATTATCTTCATAAGTGCCTCACCATCTGATCGCATTTTATCAGCTGCCTTTATGGTTTATAAATTATTTTACTAAAATTAGACGGTTGAAGTGCTTTTATGAAACATTTGCACAAAGTTCATCATTTGCGAACAACTTTAAGGTCTTTAGCGGACCTTAATTACCGATCCCATATAGGATTTCCAATTTCTATGGGATAGACATTACACGCCACACAATTATAAACGTTTTCAATTATAAGAATTGAAAACGTTTACATTATGACTTTTAAAAATGTTTTTCTAAATATTTACACCATTTTAATATATATGATAAAAAAGTCTTTATTTAATAACAATTAGCTTCTGCGTAAATATTGTTGAAGGACCTGATTCCAATTTTACAAAATACATACCTGATTTAAGGTTTAATGCAATCTGTTTATCATAAATATCCTGTTCTACTTGATTTTCGACACAAAGGCGGCCAAATGAATCATAAATTTTCAGCATAAGAGATTGTGGAATTGATTCAGAGAATGAAATGTTTATAAATTCCCGTGCAGGATTGGGAAAAATTTTAATATTACCAGGACTTATTAGTGAAGTTATAGAAGTTGAGTCATTGATTAGCGCAGAAGCAGATTTCAGAATATAATTAACTACAGGTTTGTCAGTAATACTTTCTGCCAGTCCGCCTGAAACTTGCTGCAAATCCATTACAATCAGTTTCAGGCGGACTGGCAGAA
>JBBQUX010000167.1:0-3537 GCA_038212135.1 Bacteroidales bacterium
GGGTATTTTCCTTGCAACTCCAAGCAATAAAGCAAAAGCGTGTTCGGCAACCGAATCGGTCAGCGTTCCGGGTGTATAGCCTACTTTTATATTACGGCTTTTGCAAATATCAACTGGCACTGCATTGTATCCAACACCATATCGAATCACTGCGGTTCCGTTCTGAAGCGAATTATAAAACTCTCTTGAATACAATTCTGCACCAATTACAAAACATTTCGCCCCATCATTATGATTTTTCAGCATTGTGTCCTCATCAAGCACATCAGTCTGAATAAATTGTATGTCATTTTTTTTGGATGCTGCAGAAAATACATCGTAACTACGGAGGAATAAATCTTTTTGAATTATAACTTTCATATTATCTGAATTTATAATAATATTTTCACAACAATTTTTTTAATAAATCCTTCCCCAATACCGGGAGCGTGCCCATCTTCAGGGAAGAATATAGCAAATTCACCCTGATCAACAGAAATATATGAAGATATAGGATTATCATAAAAAACAAGATCTTTTTCTGTATTGTAGGGAGACAACTCCTTTGTACATCTATCAATTTCAAGCCATCCCATTTGTTCTGTTCCTACAATAGGGATCTGAATATCAATGTACCTTTTATGTGCTTCCAGTTTAGCCTCTTCTTTGGTTTTGCCCTGGTACTCGCTTACAAAAAGATAAAGTTTGTCCCCATCTAATTCTATTTTTGATGAATCGGCTCTTAATGCCTTAATATCTGCCGTTTTAATGTAATCAAAAACTTTTTTGAAAAGGGGATGAGTTTTTTCAGCAATAGCTGAGTTTTTTAATGAACCTAAAATCATTTTGTTATTTGTTTATTACTATTTATAAGTTGTGTGAATTCCAAAGATTTCTCCAAAATGAATATTGTGTCAATTCCGCAAGCGATGAAGCGAATACCTTGATCAATCAATGCCTTGATTTTTTCTTTTGTCGGATGTACTTCGTGGAAACCAAGCGTAACACCATGATCACTTGCTTTTTTGTAAATTGATTTCAATGTTGATTTAAAAATAGGATTATCGAACTGACCTGGAATACCCATTGAGCCGGATAGGTCGTAAGGGCCGACAAATACAGCATCAATCTCTTTACATGAAAAAATCTTGTCCAGCTCTGCTACGGCATTGATGTGTTCAATCATAATCCCAAAAAAAGTCTCTTGATTTGAGCTCTCAAAATACTCTGCAGACCATTGTCCATAACCGGTGCAACGGGGCAAAGCAAATGAACGGTTACCCTGTGGAGCATATTTTATATAAGAGATGGCACGTTCAACTTCTTCAAAGGATTTAATCATCGGAACGATGACCCCCCGGGCCCCCATATCCATATATTTTTTAATCTCTACCTCATCATTCAGCGAAATTCTGACAAAAGGTTCTGCACCAAACCTTTCGATTGCCCGAAACATATTAGCCGCTGTCTCTTTCGATACTTGGGAATGTTCGGCATCGACACACACCCATTGAAATCCGGCTTGTGCCATAATTTCTGCAGAAACAACAGAATTAGTCATTACCCAACCGCCTAGGGCGGGCTCATCGTTTCTTAACCTTTCTAAGACAATATTTTTCTTTATCATAGTAATATTTTTTTACAAATTTTTTATCGGTTCAACAACATGCAATGATGCTGTTTCAGTAATTAATGATTCATCATGAACAGGCTTGCTCCGGAACCAATTTGCTAAAGCTGAGCCTGTAATATTCTGTAAAGGACCGAATATGGTTGATGCCAATCCTACTGTTGCAATCTTGCCCATTTCAAGAGCCAGACCTGTAGCAACACCGCCATTTTGCATACCAACTTCAAACCCAATTGTACGCCGATCCCTTTCAGGCATTCCAAGTAACCATGATACTGTGTATCCAAGTGTGAAGCCTGTAATATTATGAATAAAACAACTGATTATCAGCAACCCACCTACCTGCAGAAGGTTATCCCGACCTGAGGCAGTGATAATTGTTGTATTTACAACAATGCCCAGCATTGCTATAAATGCAAGGAAACTTTCAATCAAAGGTCTGTTTCCCTTTAGATAATGTCTAAGCAGAATGGCCACGAACATAGGCAGGAAATAGAAAAAACCCATTGACTTTATAAAAGAAATAATAAAGCCAGTTAAACCTGATTTTTGTGATATCATGAGAATCAGGTTGGTGAAAATAATTATAACAGCAAATGAAACTAATTGAAGTGTTTTAGCGCGTTTGCTCTCTTTATTAAAATAAAAGAGATTAAATATAAAACCGGCTACAATCGGAATGATGATCATATTTGTGATATCGATCATCATATTTAAAATATCTATTTCAACATATTGTCCGGCAAGTGATTTCATCAGGAATGGGGTTACAAAAGGTGACAACATAGTCGAAAATGCGCCGATCGTAACTGCAAGAGCAAGATTGGCACGGGATATATACGACATGACATTTGAAGCCATGGCACTTGATACGCAACCAATAAGGATAACACCAGCGGCAATTTCAGGAGGGAAATGGAATAAATGGGCAAGACTTAATCCTACCAGGGGCATAACAAGGAAATGACAACATATCCCGATTATTACCCCTTTGGGCATTTTAATAACTCCCTTAAAATCGTCAAAGCTCATTTGCGATCCCATACCGAACATGGTAATCTGTACAAACGGGACAATCAAATTCTTTAATTGAAAATCACCTACATTAATTAAGTATTCAGGAAAAAACATTGCTGCAGTTACAGCAGTTAAAATCCAGATTGTATAGGTGAATTTTTTCAACGAAGTTATTCCCATCATACCAAAAGCCAATAATAGAAACGCCAGAACCAGTCCTGACCCAACAGATGAAGTCCTATTTAAAGCATGAAAAATTCCGGAACCGGTAAATAATATTCCGGATAAAACTAATAGTACGGAGCAGATCGTTTTTTTATTCATCATGTTTAATATCTTGAAGTTTCCTTTTTAATGATTTTACAGTATCATAAACAGTCATGATATTCCTACATGGAGTACCAGGAAGAAAATTATTTGAAGGAGCTACAATATAGTTCCCGCGAACATTGAGTTTTTCGATCAGTTCTGAACAGTGATATTTAACTTCATCAAGTGTTCCAAACGGTAAAATATTCTGCGTATCAACAGCTCCGTGAAACACCATATTCTTCCCGTATTTTGAACTCAGAGAGGCTGGATCCATATCTTTAGTCGTTATTTGGACAGGGTCGAGAATATCAACGCCAAGCTTTATAAGATATGGGATAAGTGTCTCAATGCTCCCACAAGAATGAACCATTACTTTGAAACCATAACCATGAGCGAAATCAATTAATTTTTTATAATTGTCATAATAAATGTCCACCCAATCTTCCTCGCTGATGAGCAAACCATTCTGAGAACCAAAATCATTTCCCATGAAAAAAATGTCCATTTTACCTTTAACTGCTTCAAAATAATTCCGGTTGATTTCAAGGTAAAATTTGGTAACCCGGTCCACAAGCGTTTTAATAAGGGGTCGGTTCATT
>JBBQUX010000168.1:0-3481 GCA_038212135.1 Bacteroidales bacterium
GTATGACTCCATTTATACCATCGCTTACGAGGTGTGTATAACGGATTGTGTCGTAAGTTGAAGAATTACAAAAACGATTGGCCCATTTGATTTGCCCTTCTTCATCAATGTTAACAACATAAACTTCAGATTCGTAATAGCTATCGGTTGTTAGTAAACAATAATATTCACCAGGTGTAGATGTAATAATCTCTTTACAATACAGTTTTGATGATGATAACTCAAATACCCTGCACCATTCCATTTCTTTGCAAACATTAAACTTGCTAATAAATGGCAATGAAGCATTGGAATTGAGAGTTTTACGGCCACCTGCCAATATCGAATTGTTTTCGGCCTTAACGAGGCTTGACAAAATAATTTTCTGAGTAGTATTACTATTTGGCTGAAGAAAGACCCTGTATCTTTCGTTGCCGTTAATATCAGTCTTTATCAGATAATCATTGGCAAAAAGGTATCCTTTGTCATAATCTTCCACCATTTCGCCACCCAGATACATTTTCGACCATATTGGTTGGGCTGTACTCAATTGAGCAACAAAGAGTAATACAATCACAAATAAATAAATAAATTTGGCCGGCTCACGTTTGGTTTTCATAATTTGGCTTTTAGCATAATTTAATTTCAATAATGAGAATGATCCTTGGTATTGGTACTAGGTCTAAGGCTCCATATCGCTTCATTTAGGCAGGGTTTCACTTAAAGTGAAGCCCTGACTAAAACCATCGCTACCTCACCACCATTACCTTCCCCTGTGCCACAAACTTTCCTTTTTGAGTAAGGTGCAGCATATACATGCCGGGTGGCAGCGTGGTTAGTCCGATTACATGATTCCTCTCCGACGCATCAAACGTCTCTGTTTTTACTATATGTCCGCGGAGGTTTATTATTGAAAGCTTTACTTCGCCGGTAAGAGGGCGGAATTGTTGCTGTGTAATATACCCACCTTTGGTGGTATTTGCATAGTACTCAGGTATTTCAACAGTAGTATATTTACTGGCAGGGTTGGGATAAACCTTTAATTGCAGTATATCGCTTTTACTGATTGGTTCTGGCATTGAAACAAATGTACATATCCCCGGCATGGGTATGGTATCGCTTACAATTGGGTGCGGGCAAAGGCTGTCGTAGGTGCGTGGTGCGGTGTAAATACTGTCGTACTCAAGGTTGGAGTTGAATTTGTAAAGCCCTATCCAATTGTAAGGGAAATTGCCAGATTCCGAAAAAAACAGTGCTAGCTGGAGGATTTTATTGTCTTTGGTTATAAGGCTATTTGCAAAAACAACTCCTTCTTCTTCTGATTTACTTTTTTTTATAATTCCCAATGTATCTGTGATATTTAACGACCACCAATTATCTTCAGTAGTTAAACCAAATTGAGTCCCTACCAATAAATTTGTGTCATTCAGGTAGTTCAACGTTTGGATGGTTCCTGATAGTGAATTGGGATGATCGTACACTCTATAACTATTGATAGTATCACCTTCCTTTGAAAGCTTGAATAGATAGGATTGACCATAGGGCGGTAAAAGAGAACCTCCACTAAAGTAATAATTGTTGAATTCTGCAACCTTTCTAGCTTCTCCAAAAAATTGAGATTCTGTCAAATCCCATTTCAATTCCCAAAGTAAATTCCCATTAATATCCACTTTATACCAGAACGGTATATTACACATACCTCCATTTTCAAAAAATACAGTATCCCAGACCATACCATTAATAAGGAAACAGGAATCTGAGGTTAAATTTAGTCTCCAGTCAACTTGAGCAGTCCAGTCATGATTAATATCATAATAATTAATCCAATCTACCACTCCTTTATTGTCAAATTTAATAAGACTGAAAGTAGAATAATTTTCGCCAGTTGGTTCGTATCGTTCGCAAATATAACCCCCATCAGACAATTGATGAATGCCAGAAAAAATTTGAGATGGATTACTGTTTTGTGCAGGAATAATTGAACACCATTCAGGTTCAGCACAAGAATTAAATTTCATAACATATGCATCTTCCTGTTCATCATGAGTATTATATAATCCACCTGCAACAAATCCACCATCGGATGTAATATTGGTTGTATAAAATATTGATGCCTTATGTCCATCAATTACCTTTTGCCATAGTTTCTCCCCATTTATATCCGTTTTTAAAATGTACCCATAAAAAGGATATTCTGAATTTCGAATTAATCCGCCAATTATGAACCCCCCATCATAGCTTTCTGCAAAATCACGTGCAAGTGATCCATGAGGCAGTGAATAGCTTTTTTTCCATATGTATTGTGCATTCACGAAAAGAGGAATTATATATAAAAAGAGTCCAAAAAGGGATTTGCTTATTTTCATACAGATCAAAATGGTTATACCAAAGCCTGCAATACAGCAGGCTTTGGTAATAAAATGCTATTTGATAATATTGAGAAGCTTTGAGACATAAGTCCGTTTGTCAGTTCGTATTGTAACTGTATAGGGTCCTGCTACGAATCCATTAAGGTCAACAACTATCTGGTCTTTTGCATTGTTTATATCCTGTTTCCATACCTCTATTCCATTTGTGTTGCATATGCATATAATAGCTTTGGGGGTTGAGGCTGACAATACGTAATCAATTATTGTATATGAAGCAGCCGGATTTGGAAAAACAGTTAGTTGTTCATTATTAGGTCTGTTTCTGAAAGTCGGTTTGGTTTCATGAACTTCTACTTTAGCAGATTTGGATAAATCAGTTACATTAATCGGTTCCTGATACAAAAGTAATTCTGATGCTATCAAAATATTACGGGCAACATTTGTTACAACATTATCCCCACTATTAAACAAGTTAAAAAGAGGAATTGCGCTTATACTATCAATATTGTTTAATGCAATACTGTCGGCTTTAAGACCTGATAAAACACTGTTTAGGATCGTATAATCAGAAACAATTTCCTGCTCTGAAAATGTAAGCTGAGGATTTTGCTGGAGTTGACTTAAGATAAGTGTTGCCGATTCATAATCACCTTGTTGTATAGTAATGTCAGCCAAAAGTAAGCTGGCATCTGTAGTCTGTTCGCTCTGTAGGAAGACTTTAAGATCGTTAATTGTGTTTGGATTAACAGTGTCACCCATGTAAGCACTTACAATTCGGTTAAACAAAAAGCTTTTCTGTTGTATCCAACCATCACGTTCTGCCTCCAATTGTTCGCGGCCACCTATTACCTGTGTTCCTGTTTCAATTTCCGACTTCATATAATCAGGCATAGGTTCCCATCTCTCGTCAAGCATAGCCATAATCTCGTCATTTTTAGCCGACTGTGGATTTTCAACAAGAATATCGCGAATCATTGCATTAGGAAGCACATACTCCTTCTCAATAGCGGTTTTCATCACTGTATCGCTTAGGTATGGCGATTTTTGAAGTAACTCATTACGTATGGCAAGTGCTTCTGACTGAGTACTGCCCAATACATCAAAAGTAAGGTTACTTGTACTCCCTCCGTCAA
>JBBQUX010000169.1:0-3232 GCA_038212135.1 Bacteroidales bacterium
CGACCTGATTACCACCTACAGCATGTATATTTACAACCGCTGGGGAGGGCTGATTTTTGAAACGCATAATCCTTCGGAAGGCTGGGACGGAAAGTGTAGAGGCGTACTTTGCCCGGTGGGCGGTTACACTTATGTAGTAAAATATGGCAGCAAATCGGCTTCGCTGAATAAGAAAGAAAGGGTGCTGAGAGGGATGGTGACGGTGGTGAGGTGATTTCGGATTTGCGATTTCGGATTTCGGATTTTCTCCCCAATCCGCAATCCGCAATCCGCAATCAAAACAACGTTATACGCTGATTTTGCACCATCTTAAATTCCGGTTTATTTCAGGTAATCTCTTACAACCTGTTTAATATCCTCTTTCACTTTCCCCCAGTTTTGCCCTTTAAAACTCAACGGCGTTTCGCTTTCGTCAGCTTCAGTAAAATAACTAATAGCGTTTGGGATACTGATGGCCAGCATCTGATTGGGATATTTCTGTTTGTGCCAGTCCATGATTTGCTGCAAAGAATAATGCTGAAGCAGTTCATGCAAGTCCCAGAAATCCTTTTTTTGCGCCCGGCCCAGAATAGCCTGTATTTTCATGGCAGCTATATCTGCATTGTTATACATCCTGACATTGTCTTCAGTAACAAATTCTGCAATGGGCAGATGAGGAAAGTAAACAATATCGATCTTGATTTTTTGAATGTAACAAAATATTCCAAACTTTTTATGCCCGCTTTCATGGCTGAAATCCTTGCCGAATTCCAACTGCAATTCATTTTCAATTTTAGTATGATCAAATTTTTCGTGAAAAAATATATCCAGGTCTATAGAGCTGCGGTGTCCAAAACGCAAAGCTAAAGCCGTTCCTTCAACTAGATTGAATGGTTGAAGAGACGGCAATGTCATCAATTTTTTCAGTAAGGAAAAAGTTCCGGGTTCAACTGCCTCAGTATGTAGCATCTAAAATCTTTTAAAGGTTTTCCTGTAACTGCACTAGCCAGGTGTATACGGTGTTCGGGCAGATACTTTGTCAGTAATAATGCCTCCGTTGCTTTCTCATCGCCATAATACCTGCGGCATTGACGGATATCTTCCACATCGCCACGTTCAAAAACCAGTGCAATAACCCAATTGGCTTTGGCATCATAATCAATCAGCTCAAAGTTTACATCCCAGGAAATACGCTTTTCGAATATGGGCTTGGCTTTTTTATTCATACTGCGAAATTAACGAATTTGAATGGTTTTTGAACATGTTCAATCGGATTTAACCGGATTTTAAGCAGGTAAATTTTTAAGGAAACCTTGTAATTTCAGCCAATTTTGGATGTATATTTGTAATGGCTTTGCATTTTAGTAATAAACAATAAAAAATATTATGCTGAATGCCATTGACACACACACACACATCCTTATATTTGATGCCGATAGCTATCGGCAAAGGGAGGATGATCATCCACCTTAAGTTTTAGTGTTAAAATATAAAAACTAATTAAAACCGATAAACAATGAAAAAAAATATAATTAAAACTATAGCAATCCTACTAATCTTAGTTGCTTCTGCTTTTACAGTAAAAGCGACAGACATAGGGTCAATTACAGTGAATTGGAGTACCAATTGTAACCCATTGTATACTGGAGATACATGGGAGGTAACATTAGCAATCGTACACTATCCATCCTTAAACTCATTCTGGATTTGCAATCCGAATCCAACTATTGTGAGTAATTATGATGCCAGAGATAAGGAATTTAATGTTAATCAATCGTGTTATGATGCCCAGGCACAATATCTGGTTATAGCGAATGTGAAACTCATACGGAATGGACAGACAATCTGTGAAGGAAGTTCCAGAACCGTAATGACTTGTTATGATTTGTATCAACTTGAAGATGTATATGTTACATGTTCTTGCGATTAATTTAACATGCGTTCCAAGTATAAATTAAATGCTTTTTTTCTCAAACTCGGAAACTTAAGTTTATTTTTAATATTCTTTTGCGGGTACAATCTGCTTTTTGCCCAAAAAGAAGCATGGAACTTGTATTTTGGCGACCATGCCGGTGTTAACTTTAGCACTGGCATACCGGTCGCTCTTTCAAATTCAGCAATGTATGCGACACATGGTAATGGAGTAATCAGTGATTCGGCAGGTAACCTATTGTTTTACACAGACGGAATTCAGGTTTGGAACCGGAACCATCAACAAATGCCCAACGGTTATGGATTATTGTCAAGTAATGGATCAACCGGGAGTACAAGTTTCCAAACTGGATTGATTATTCCTATGCCTGATGATCGCAATATGTATTATATCTTTACGGTTGATAATCATGTTCAATTGCCTAATCACAAGGCTGGTATTTGTTATTCGATCCTAGATTTGAGGCTGAATAATGGATTTGGTGATATTATTCCCTCGAAAAAAAACATTCCACTTCCTTACGGCCTGCAAGCCTATGGAAGAATTGCAGCAACTTTTCACAAAAACCGGCATGACATTTGGATAGTATCCCGTCTGTACGACGATGACAGGTACATCGCTTACCTGTTAACTCACAATGGCATCGAAAATCCGGTTTTAAGTTCTACCGGAAATAATTATCCATCCAACAATGCCCCTGATGGTTGTTTGAAAATAACCCCAGATGGAACAGGGCTTATAAATATTAGTTCCGGAAACAGCAATGAACGATGTACTTTCAACGATGAAACAGGACATATTGAATTTCTTTATTGGTTTTATAATTTTGGTGATAAAATGGGTGCAGAGTTCTCCCCTGATTCTCAGTTTTATTATTCTAAAAGTAGTGTAGTATGGGATACATATATTTATCAACTGGATTTTACGGTAACCGATAAAAATGATTTTCTTAACTCTGCCATTCAACTTGGGTTAGCAAGCCAAAATAAATCAGGTAGCGGAATGATGCAATTGGGTCCTGATGGAAAAATATATAGTTGTCAATCAGAGGAGCCTTATCTGGCTGTAATTAATAACCCCAACGAAAGAGGATTAGCATGTAATTTGCAACTCAACGCAGTTGACCTTGCCGGTAGAAATTGTTTGCAATCTTTATCTTCTTTCATCCAAACCTACTTCCTCCGTTTCGATTATACCGGTGCCTGTGCCGGCTTACCTTTTACTTTTACTCCCAACTTTAATCCTGTCCCCGATAGCATCCACTGGAACTTCGGCGATCCGGCAAGCAGTGTAAACGACACCACCACGCAGCTTAGCCCA
>JBBQUX010000170.1:0-3184 GCA_038212135.1 Bacteroidales bacterium
ATTTGCCGATATCGGCAGTGGATTTAATATCGCCATGCGCGATCTCGATATCCGTGGCGCCGGTAATATCCTTGGTGCTGAGCAAAGCGGTTTTATTACTGAAATAGGATTTGAAATGTACCAGAAAATACTCGACGAAGCCATGCACGAACTCAAACTGGCCGAGTATTCCGAATTGTACAGCGAAGAACTTGATTCTCAGTTTGTAAAAGAATGTCAGATTGAAACCGATCTCGAGATTTTAATACCTGATGCATATATCAGCAATATCACCGAAAGGCTTAGCCTTTACAAGGAACTGGATGGCCTGGAATCGGAAGATGCATTGCTGGCTTTCCAGGATCAACTTATCGACCGCTTCGGGCCTGTCCCGTCCGAAACACAGGAATTGCTGAATGCCATCAGGCTGCGCAGGTTGGCAAAGTCTATCGGTTTCGAGAAACTGATTCTGCGTAACCAGCTTATGACCGGGCATTTTGTTAGCAATGAAGCTTCACCTTTTTACCAAACCGAGACATTTACTGCTGTGTTGAAATACGTTCAATCGCATACAACATCCTGCCGGATGAAAGAAGGCTCAGGAAAACTTAGCATCACTTTTCAAAAAATAAATTCGGTTTCGGAAGCACTTAAGGTGCTGAGGGATTTTAAGATTGAAGAATTGGTATAGTGCATGTTAAAAATTATTCTGATTGATTTTATTACCTGAAATAATTGTATTTATCGGGCTTACTATTATTTATTCCCGGTTTTATAACCAATCCGGGTGAGTTCTTATTGTTCTGATTGCTGCTGTCTGGCTGGTTCAAACTGGTTGAGTTGTTCAAAAATGAGTTCAATTTTTTTATCGTGTTCAGTATCATTTTGTTCAAGTTCTTTCAGCTTTTTTATATCTTTTTGTGTGAATTTTAATTTTAGCATTTTGCTAAACGTAGTGATGATTTGAATACCATTTAGTAAACATCAATGAATGTAAAGTGCAATTTATCCTGGGCGGAAAACTATTTAAAAAGCTATTTTATCAAGTCAGAATATGAAATTTTAACTAATCAGTATATCTAATCTGTTGAATCAGAGATAAATAAAATAACCACAAAGTTCACAAAGCTTTTACGCGAAGATCACAGAGCTTTGAATGCAAGTAGTTTAAGTTATTTGTCGACTTTGCGAACTTTGCAGTTACTTTGTGGGCTTTGTGGTTAAAACACTGTAAAACAATAGAATGAATTTTTTTTACATCACTGATTAGTCACTGAAAATTTAATTTTTAGTCTTTGATTAATACTCAAATTCTAATTTTGAACAACTCTTGATTCAAAGTGTTTTGCTCGGTGTAATAGAATTTCATTACCTTCGTTTAATGTTAAAATCAAATATGCTCAAGCCTCGGTATATATACTTATTATTAGGTGTTTTCTTCCTGTTACCTTATCTTACAAGTGCCCAACAGCAATGGATGGTTTACTTTAATGATAAACAACGTAACGACTTTAATCCATACAGTTACTTCGATTCAAAAGCGATTGAACGCCGCATCCGCACCGGGATACCGGTTGATGATCCGACGGACTGGCCGGTGAATGAAAGATATATTATTGAAATTACCCCTTTTGTAAACGAGGTTATTCTCGTCAGCCGTTGGTTCAATTCAGTTGTTGTAGAAGCTGATGAATTACATATCAGCATTGTCGCAAATTTACCTTTTGTACTTGGTATTGAGGAAATAGAACCTTCACAATTAGAAATATCAGAGTATGGAAACTATGATACAATTCTCGATCAGGATAAATCCGAAATACTGAGCGGGCAACTTAAAACGCTTGGTTTAACGGAATGGCGGAAATCAGGTTTCGATGGAAAAGGTATCCGTATTGCTATTTTCGATGTTGGTTTTGTAAGCGCAGATAAAGTTCCGGCTTTCGATCACATCCGAAATGAACACCGGCTTATCGCAACACGCGATTTTTCCAGGAAGGGTAATTCGGAGGATGTTTACTATGGTAATGGGCATGGCACACAGGTATGGTCGTGTATAGCAGGTAAAATTGGAGATATTCAGATTGGCCTGGCAACAGGTGCCGAGTTTCTGTTGGCCAAAACAGAACGGAATTCTGAAAAATATTCTGAGGAACTCCATTGGCTCGCTGCTGCAGAATGGGCTGATAAAAATGGCGCTGATATCATTAACAGTTCGCTTGGATATACCGGAAAACGATATTTCAACTGGCAGATGGACGGCCGCACTTCGTTTATTTCGAGGGCTGCCAATATTGCCGCGCGAAAAGGGATACTTGTAGTAACCGCCGCCGGCAACGAAGGCGATAATTCGTGGCATTACATAGGTGCTCCGGCTGATGCCGACAGTGCACTTTCAGTTGGCGGAATTGATCCTGCAACGGGTTATCATACCGACTTTAGTTCTTATGGACCTACCTCTGATAAAAGACTAAAACCCAATGTGGTTGCTTTTGGCCACGTGGTTGCAGCCGCAGCCGGGGGGCTCCGAACAACCCAGGGGACTTCCTTCTCATCGCCGCTTGTGGCTGGTTTTGCAGCCTGCGCCTGGCAAACCAACCGGGAACTGAGCAATATGCAGCTTTTTAAAGAAATTGAGAAATCCGGTATTCTTTATCCCTATTTCGATTATGCCCATGGCTACGGGATTCCTCAGGCAGGCCATTTTCTGAACAAAGAGATAGTATCAGTAACTCCGACATTCAAAGTTATTGAAACTAATGACAGCATCAGGGTGGTGATAAACAATTTTCAAGTTACCGGGGAAATTATGCAGGGGAATTCAGGGTTAAAATCCGAACAGGGAAGAGATGATGGAACGCCTTGGGAAAAGAAATACATGTATTACAACATAATGAATAAATCAGGTGTACTCGATAACTACCATGTGCTGGATGTTGCACAGCCTGAAGTGCTTACTATTCTCAGGAGCGATTATAAGAACGGCGAAACGCTTAATATTCATTATGCTGGTTATCACTTCTCAATAAAATTATAAAATAAAAAAAAATCGTGAAGAGATTATTCCCTTTCCTTTTTCTCGCGTTTTCGTTGAGCGCATATTCTCAGGATATACTTATGAGCCAAAATGTAAAAGCGGATACAATCCGGCCAACCCGGGGACCGAACCTGAAGCATTTTGTACAGGGGTATATAGGCTTGGGATTCC
>JBBQUX010000171.1:0-1572 GCA_038212135.1 Bacteroidales bacterium
ATCCTTTCCAACAGGTACAGCAATTATTTCTGCTTCCGGTCCGCGATGCAATATATTAAATGGCAGGCAAAGGAAATAGTGAAACGTAACAATCTGGATACTAACCTTACAAATTATCGGATATATACAACATTAAGCCGATGGATACAGGTAGCTGCGGCAGATGCAGTTGAAACCACTTTTAACGAATATACCCAATACAGAACTCTTAATAACGATTTACTTGAAACTGGGTTGGCTGTAGTTTCGCCACTCGATGGACATTTACTGGCCTTGGTAGGTGATGCAGACCCTTATCATTATAAAGGGAATCTCAATCATGCCTATCAGACCCGACGTCAAATAGGATCAACTATGAAGCCTTTCGTGTATGCAACCTATTTTGAAAATGGAGGCACGCCACAATCAATGTTACTTGATGATAGTATTCCGGGAAAGTTCAATCCCAAGAATTATAATGGATTCTATTCCGGACAATCCTATCCGGCATGGATCTGTTTGAGTCGTTCTCTTAACATGCCGACAGCTAATCTAATTAACCAACATTACATAAAAGCTTTACAGATAACAAAGCTAATGGAACAATGTGGATATAAAAACAAAATTCCATTAACTACCGATATGGTATTAGGTACAAGTGAATCAAACCCGCTTGAAATGGCAGCAGCATATTGCACTTTTGCAAACGGCGGTCATAAAATACCAGTTATTGCCATTAGCCGTATTGTTGATAAAAACGGAAATGTGGTTTATGATTTAGAGAAAGAGCCTCGTCAAAAAAAACGTGCATCTTCCAAACTTGTGATAAGGGCTGAAACAGCAAAAAATATAACTTACTGCCTCACACGTGCTCTTGAGCCTGGAGGTACAGGAATCAGGGTAAGAAACTATTTTAAGGGCAGAGCAGCAGGTAAAACCGGAACTACAAGCAGTAGCCGCGATGCCTGGTTTGTTGGATATACCCCCCGACTTAGCTGCGCCATATGGGTAGGATACAATAACAACACCATACTGCCTGACGATATTAATACCGGAGGGAAAACTGCGGCTCCTATCTGGGGCCTAATGTTGCAAAATCTTGAAAAAACGGGTATTACCTATTATTCCGATACAACCAAAAATGTGTGGCCTTTTTAGGAAAATATAATACTGCCTTATTTATCCGTTCAAATGTTTTTCTAAAATCATTTTTGCAAGCATTAAATAGTCTATTTTTACTCAAGCAAAATAAATATCATGGCAACACCTAAACGAATTGAGGACTATATTGCATATGCTGAAGAGTTTATAAAACAAGAAGCAAATAAGAAAAAAGCTTTTACTCAAATTGATAACTGGCACTCCATCAGCATATCACGAATTTCGATTACTGGAAGTCAGGATGGTAAGAAAAATATTCCAAAATCGGGTGATGCGAGACCAACCACTTCTGAGCAAAAGATCAAAACAGATTATGAAGCTCAACTAATTTCTATACTTAATGGAGGACTTATTCTGCTCAATAAGCTGAACGACGGACCATTGAAAAACATCATGCACCGCAGAAAATCGGAGGATGATGAGCGCAAACAA